>CBDTWX010000454.1:0-4841 GCA_965364305.1 uncultured Thermoanaerobaculia bacterium | reverse complement strand
CCCTGTTACGGCTCCAGCCGCTGACCATGTCCCTGTCCCGGATCCAGCATCCAGAATCGAGCATCGAGCATCGAGGATCCGCTCCGTCGGGCACGGAGACGGAGACGCGGTTGGCAGATAGAGGATTACGGTTGTTGGGTGGATCGGCGGCATCGCTACAATCTGCCAGAAGGAGGAGCCATGAATTCAGGAAACATTCCGGTCTTGAGCGTCTTCGGGGAGACCATCCCGCGCGCCTACGAGAACGCCATCAAGCAGGTCTGGAAAAGGGGAGTCAGCGTTCGCACCGAGTACGATCGCCCCGGGGACCCACCGAGCCGCGACGCAACGGTGATCATCACCGTCGAAAACCCTTTCGGGCAGCCTCGATTCCACCGCTCCTTTGCCGACGGACTCGGCGGTCTCTCGGAGTACGTCATGGAGGTGGTCCACGGCGCCCATGACTACTGGGTCAAGCCGAAGGAAGAGATCCTCAAGGGAACCGCGAGCGAGGACACTCGCTGGACCTACACCTATCACGGACGGCTCTTCGAGTACGAGATCGAGGACCAGGTCATCGACCAGGTGGACTACATGATCCGCAAGCTCACCGAAACCGGCTTCAGTCGGCGCGCCCAGGCGATTACCTGGAACACGAAGCTCGATCCTCCGACCGAGGATCCGCCGTGCCTGCAGCGGATCTGGGGAAGGCTGATCGAAGACGACGAGGGAACTTTGGTCTTCAACATGAACACCCATTGGCGGAGTCGCGACCTGTTCAAGGCGTGGTTCGAAAACGTCATCGCGCTGACCACCCTGATGCGCAAGATCGCGCAGCGGATCTCCGAGGAGATGTCTCGAGAGGTTCGGGTCGGCCGCTACGTCGATGTCAGTGACTCCCTCCACATCTATGGCTCCTACTTCAGGGAGCTGGAGGGCGATCCGGAGAAGGGGATGAAGAGCTTTTTCGAAAAACTGGAGAGTCGGTCGTTCGAAGAGAGGACCTGGAGCTCTGAGTTCGTCCGGCCGCACTTCATCGATGATGGTGTAGGCAAGGGACTTCGGCCAATGCTGGCACGGGAGGGCGAGATGCCGTCCGATGTCAAGGCAGCCATCGCCGAAGATCTCGAGGCAATGGAAAACGAAGACTACGTCGTTTGAGGCGTTGATGCGTGATGAGCCCCGCTGGGTTGGCGCAGAATTGACCATGGCGTCACCTTCTCATCAGCTACAATCACCGCCGTGGAGACGAGAGTGCCAAAGGTCCTGACAATCGCGGTTTTTCTTGCCATGACCGTCGCGACGTCGGTGCCGGTGTCGGGCCAGATACCCGCCACGGTCTTTGCGGACGACGGAACGGGGCTCGCCACCGATGTTTACCTGCCCGTTGGGTCCGGTTCGCATCCAGTGATATTGATACGTACGCCCTACGGAAAGGACGGGTTTCAGGAGGTTTGCATCGTTTTCACGTTGTTGCAGTACGCCTGTGTCGCCCAGGATACCCGCGGTCGTGGAGACTCGGGTGGCGTTGACACGGTCTTCAGAAACGACGCTGGCGACGGGCGGGCAACCGTTCGGTGGCTTTCCGAGCAGTCGTGGTGCGACGGAAATGTCGGCATGCTCGGTGGGTCCGCCTTTGGCATCACCCAGTACCTTCCGGCGCCGGGGGCCGACCCGACCTTGCGCTCGATCGCGCCGGTGGTCGCGACACCGGATTTGTACCACCACGCCTTTCTTCAGGGGGGTGCGCTGCGCGAGGTACTGGCCACCAATTGGCTCGACGGCCAGGGCTCCCAGCATTTTCTCGACGAGGTACTCCAACATCGCTTGAAAGACGCATGGTGGGACCCGGTCGAGGTGATCGACCACGCGGGTTCGATCCACTCTGCCGGCCTCCACGTCGGCGGCTGGTACGACATTTTTGGCCAGGGGACGCTTGACGGCTTCATGGCGTTGCAGGACTACGGTGGCTCCGGGGCGGCCGGTCGGCAGAGGTTGGTGATGGGACCATGGACCCATGGCGGTCTCTTTACCAATAGTGCAGGGGCGTTGAGCTATCCGCTCAACGCGGTGCGCGATCCGATCACTCTCCTGACCCCGTGGTACGACGCGACGCTGCGCGGTGATTCCGAAGAAATCGATGACTGGCCCGTCGCCTCCATCTACCTGATGGGCGCGGTCGGTGAACCCGGCGCACCGGGGAACCGATGGCTCGACCTCGACCGCTGGCCGCCGCAGGCTTTGACACGATCACTTTATCTGTCTGTGAACGGCGACTTGGAGAGGCAGCCGCCGGAGCCCGGCGACATGACGCTGGTGTCCGATCCGTTGGATCCGGTGCCAACCCTCGGCGGGGCAAACCTTCATCCGGACGTGGTGGTGGATGGCCGACGGATGGGCGACGGCCCCCAGGACCAGCGCCACATCGAGGATCGCCCGGATGTGCTGACTTTTACCACGGCTGTCCTCAGCCATGCGGAAACAGTGGTCGGGCCGATTCGCGCAAAGCTGTGGATGGTGCCCGATACCCTCGATCTCGATCTCGCCGTGCGTCTCACCGATGTATATCCCGACGGGCGGTCGATGCTGGTGCTTGATGGCGTGCAGCGGGCGCGCATGCGCTGTGGGTCTGACACCGAGTGTCTGCTGACCCCCGGCCTCCCGGTGGAGATCACCGTCGAGCTGTGGTCGACGGCGATGGTGTTCAACGCGGGCCACCGAATGAGAGTCTCGGTGTCGGGCAGCAACTGGCCGCGCTTCGAGGTGAACCCCAACAACGGGTCTGATCTCAACCTGGACCTGACGCCGGTGGTGGCTCGGCCGCGGCTCCTCTTCGGCCACGAACACCCTTCCCGTATCGAGCTGCCGTTGCTGCCGATGACGCGCAGAGCATCCGGACAGCTCCAACCGCAGGGCGGGGGAGTACGCTTCGCTCCGTCGAGCTGGCCGCTGGAAGGAGTTGATGTCGGCGGTTTGGGACAGGTGTTCGGTCATCGTTGACCGGGAATGCACCCATTCCCGTGGGCCGAGGCCCCTTGGAGGATCTCTGGGGTCTGAAGGCCGCAACCGTGTCGCCACGGCTCGATGCCTTCTTCGAGCCCTGATGTCCCGCCGCCAAAGCAACTATGGCGGATATGTCCCCCTGCCGATCGCTGTGAGTGCGATATTGAAACAACAAAGCCGTCAGATCGTATGAATCTTCGCAGGTATTGTAGTAATCTTGAGTAGTAGATTCAGGACAATGATGGATTCGGCTGGCCTTAACGACTCGAAGGAGGAAGTCCAGGCGCTGCGGGCGAAAGTCACCGACCTGGAACGGCGGCTTGGCGAACTCGGGCGAGTCGAAGATCTGCGCGTTTCCGAGTCTTCGCGTGGGGTCGCGGCGGAAGAAGCCCGGGAGAAGGCCGCCGAACAAGCCGTCGATGGGTTCTTCGAGCAGTCCCTCGTGATGATGTTTGTTGCCGATCTGGTCGAGGGCCGTTTCCTGCGGATCAACGAAAAGGTCTGCGAAGTCCTCGGGCTGACCGAAAAAGAGATTTTGGAGTCGTCCTTTCTCGATCGCGTCCACCCCGACGACATCCCGAAGACGATGCGTGAAATGGGGCGACTGTTGGCCGGGGAGCGGACGACCAACTTCCAGAATCGGCACCTCGGTGCGGATGGTACCTACCACGTGTTCAAATGGTCAGCGGTGGTAGACGACAGCCAGGAATTGTGCTACGCCATGGCGATCGAGGTGACCGAGTAGGATGTCAGCATCCTGAGGGCACGATCGGTGCAGACCTTTTCCGGAATCGCACTGACGGCGATCGGCTGCACCGCGCTCTCCTGCCGGAGGCTGTGGGAAAGCCCGACCCATGCCGCACGCATCGAAAGAAAAGCGTCTTTTGGTCTCCTACCGGTCGAGAGGAACGGGCCCATACAAGGGTTGTTTTGAAGCGCGGAATTCCCCCAGCGTGCCGATGAAGAAGCCAAAAGTACGTTTGCTCGAACCATCGTCCTCGATCGCCCTCAACGAGTACTCGCCCCATATGTGACGAAGCCGGCTGAGCGGTACAAGCTCTGTCCCGCTGAGCTCGTAGTACGTCTTGTGGAGCAAACCATCCGCGCTGGGCGCCGGGGTCGAGGTTTCGAGGCGGCCGGTCTCGGGGTACAAAAGAAGGACCGTTCCTTCCTGGTCGCCGAGTGGCGGTGCTCCTTGGACGCCGTAGTCGACGGCAATCCAACCGCGATATCCCTCGGGGACAATGTGCTTCTCGGGGGCCGGCGCCTCGATGCCGACCGCTGTCTGCACCTGTTGCAGCCCTCCGGCCGTAAAGGTGTAGCGAAACACAAAGAACACCCCAGCGGCGAACAGCAGCACCAGGGCTACGATTATTCCGACGATCCGTCCGAGGTTCATTTCACCTCCCCGTCCCGCGTCGAGCGGTTGATGGATATACGCGCGGACTGGCGAAATGTGACACATCACTCGGCCTGCGGCCCTTCCGATTCCGGAATTCGGAATTCGGAATTCGGAATTTCCGCCCAATCCACCCCCTTGAAAGGGCTTCTTCAGAGAGAGGGCGGGCAAACCGTTCGAACGTTCGGTTCATCCGGTAAATCGTGAGGTCGAGAGAGGCGCAGAAACAGCGATCAGGTTCAAGGGCAGGAATCAGGTGAATCGACAGGTGTCAAATGCAGTGGCCAGGGGCAGCGTTCAGACGCAGGAACCAGAATCAGTGATGGTGTCAGCCCCAACGAGAGCCTTCAGGTGCAGTGGTCAGAGTGTGTGAGGCCGATGTGGTCACCTCCGGGTCGTTCAAAAGGGAAAGTAGCCGGTGGCCATTCGATGTCAAGGGCAAGCCGGTCAAGCCGGTGCG
>CBDTWX010000453.1:0-4848 GCA_965364305.1 uncultured Thermoanaerobaculia bacterium | reverse complement strand
ACTCATCTCACGCCATCTCTTCCCCTTTCCCCGAGCTTTGCTCGGCGCACGCCACCCATCACTTTTCACCTTTGGCCGGTCTCGGCGTGATCTCGCCATCAATCCGTCGAGGATTCGGTGCGTTCAGTTTCTCTCGCATTGAAATAGCTGAAGGACCAGAGGATCACGACTGTCGGAAAAGCGACGAGGGCGAAGATGACCTTTCCAGCCGGGATGGCGCCCACGGCGATCGAGGCGATCACGGCAACGAACAGGCATGACCCCACGAGGATCGTAGGCTTGAGAACCCAAAGTCGGGCCAGTGGGTCCCGGTCGGCCCAGATCAGCATGCACCCCCAGGAGAAGGCGATGGCGCTCGCGAGCCCCATGGGGTAGACGTAGGTGGGCACACCCATCCGGTCGGGGATGAGCACGAGAACGGCGAGGAGAAAATCTCCGATGACGCCTACCCAGTAGCTGAAGCGAACCCATCTGATTTTGTTCTTCAAGGCGAACCTCCTAGCCCGGACTATTCACCAGTCTCCGGCTGCAACGCCCGATGCACCGCACCCATCGCCGTTTTCTCGCCTCGGGGTGCTCGACGCACTGTCAACTACGCCTCCGCGCCCCTCGGGTCGAAAACGACCCTGGGCACGGCACCTCGAACCATTCGCTTCGAACACCGGTGAATAGTCCGGGCTCGATGATTGTCAGCCGTTCCGGTAGCCAAGTCTCCGAATTTTCGCTGAGGCGCTCCGAGGTGTCAACCGATCGTTCACTGGCATCGTTTCATGGGTGCCCACCCTTCGTATGAACTCATTGTTGAGAACGGGTGGGTTGGGTTGAATCTTGGGGTCCCGCCCACGCATGGGAGGGATCCCATGCCGAGACATCCTCGCCTGTTGATCCCAGGGGCCATCTACCACGTGTATTGCCTCGTTGCTCGCGGTGAGTTCGTTGTCGACGATGATTTCGAGGCTGTCGAGTTCATCGGGAGATCATCGGCGCGTGCCGGCCCCACGTTGTCGACCGGCGGGCGGTCCTGCGCGGATTCGGGAAAAAAATCCTGGAGGGTCTGCCGATGGCTATGCGCAATGGGTGCGATCGGTCGCCGAGGCTCGATGCAGCGATCTCACGACGCGGCTGACAAATCAACAAATGTGAATGGCACCCTTCTGAGGAGTTGCCTTAGCGCCCCCTATAAAGCGCCGCAGCCGGGATCAGTTCGACCCTGCCAATCTTTTGGTAGTCGAGCCCCGTATAGAAGAGGACACACCTGACCGGCCGGTCCATGGTGCCGGCGAAGTCTTCGAGATTGCGAAGATCCCGTTTTCCCGGTACCTCCGAACTCTTGATTTCAATGGCCATACATGTTTCGCCCGAATCGATGACGACGTCAACCTCTCGCCCAGCTCCTGAACGGTAGTGATGAAGACGGTCTGCCGCGAGGAAACCGAGCTTCCGGCGCTTTTCCAGCTCCCCGATGACGAAGTTCTCGAGTTGCTGCCCGACGGCCAGCGGCGTACCGAACGCCGCCGCGATGCCCATGTCCGCGAGGTAGATCTTGCCGGCCTTGACGAAACGTTTGGCCGGCCCGTACTGATATCCTGTCAGCTTGAAAACCAGTTGAGACTGGACGAGAGAGTTGAGGTATTTCTTGGCGGTCGGGAAGCTGATGCCCGCCTCGCGGGCTAGATTCGAGGTCTCGAGAAGAGAACCGATTGACCGCGAGAGGTGGTGATACAGCACCATGAGAGCGTACAGGTTTTCGAGGTTCGACAGCATCATGAGGTCGCGCGTGAAGTAGGTATCGCGATAGTTCCGCAGGATCTCCTTTTTGTCCGGACTACCGGCGGAGGTCAGCACCTCAGGAAACTGTCCAAACTGCATGGCGTCTGCGAGTTGGCGCTGCGCCCGTTTCAGCTGCCTGAGGGGCGCCTGTTCTTCGAAGAGCAGGTGGGTGGGCGGCCCGTCATCCTCCCCCCAGCAAGCAGTGGGCACGGCGCGGATATCGATGCGGCCGGCGAGTGAGTCCGCACTCGCCTCTAGAAGCCCGGCTGAGCTGGAGCCCGTCATAAAGAAACGCGCATGTTCCTCGTCTATGGCGTACTTGACGGCGACGGTCAGCGGGGGGTGGCGCTGGATGTCGTCGATAATCGCCGATCGGCCGAGCGACTGGACAAATCCCTTGGGGTCTTTCCGGGCCCAATCCAGGTTGTCGAGGTCATCCAGCGTGGCATACGCGAGATCCGGGAACCGCCGCTTCAGCAAGGTGGTCTTCCCACACCGCCGAGGGCCCAGCAGCAACACACTCTTCGTCGAGGGAAAGTCGATCCATCTCGTAAACATGGTTGAATTTTAACATGGATAGATTAAAAGTTAATTTTTAATCTAACGCGGTTCGATCACTATTCATATGCATGGGTGCCACCCGTCTTGTCGTGGAGGGTCAGTTGGCGTCGATGGCGTCCGCGAGCCACTTGAGGGCGCCGGGGGTCTTGTGCCAGGCCTCCTCAGCCTCAAGAAAATAGAAAACGGCCTCCTCCACGCTGCCCAGCCGATATCCAGCGGGAAGCTCGTCCGGAATCTCGGCTCGGTCGAGCAAAAGGTCCGCCACGTGGCGGTTGCCGTCGAAGGCCTCCGCGAGGCGTCTCGTTGCCGCTTTGCCATCACCCTTTCGTCGGAAGGTCACCAGTGCGCGGTTGAAAAGCGCCGCCGCCCCGATGTCGTCCGCGTATTCCTCGAGCAGCTCTTCCGCTGCTTCGTCATCGCCCAGGAGCACCAGCGCCGGCGCCAGTCTGTCGCGGATGCCTTGATTATCATTTGGGTTGAGCCGGAGGAGCTCGGTGTAGTGCTCCACGGCCTCGCGGCGCTGCCCGATAAACCAGAGAGCATCGCCGAGACCCTTGCGAGCCTCCATGTAGGGTCTGGTCTCGCTGATCAGCCAGAACGATCCGACGCCTTCCTCGAAAATCTCCGGGTCGAGGGCGCGCTCCGCAGCGGCCATGGCCTCCCGGTATCGTTCCACGGCGGTCTCCGAATCCGGCGCGCTCATGGCCAAGGCCAGGTGAGCGGTGGGTGAGTCCGGATCCATCTGCAAGGCCCGCCGAGCGAGCGCGATGCCCCGCCGCCCGGGTGTGTCCATGGCTTCGAGAGCGAGTTTGCGTGCCTCGTCCTCCGGACCTTTGACGCTCGGAGCGGGGGGCACCTTGCCGACGACCTCGGATTCAAGGAAAGCCTGCATCTCTTCCTTGCTCTCGAAACCCTGCTGTTCCAGAAGATCTTTGATTCCGTCCATGACGGCAGCCTGGCGCAGGGGGTTGAAGTGAGGGATGCCGTTGGCGGCAGGCGCCGGAGGCGTCAGCACGTCCGGCAGCGACAACCCCAGCTCGAGCTCGCCCTCGCTTGTCTGAACCACACGTCGCCACTGGCCCGCGTCGAGCTCGTCCTCGGTGGTCTCGGCCAGCGCACGAAAGAGCCCCTCGAAGAACGCGAGCATCTTGGGGCTGGCCCGGCGCACCCTTCGTTTGGGACCGAACTGCACCGCCGCCGGAATCCGTCCCTCGATGTCGGTGGCGAGACCGTGGTCCAACCACGTGTCGTGCTCGGCGATCGGAACCTCCCACGGTTCGTGGAAGGTGACGGACCACATGGCGCTGTCTGCCAGCCGGGCTACCGCCCTTTCTTCATCGCTGTCGCTCGCCTCCAACAAGGACCGTTCCCCCGCCAGACCAAGCCCGATTTGACCGTGCGCATTCATGACGCAGGCGAAGCGAACGTTGGCTGCCGGCCGAGGCGCCGCCACCTCGATGATGTCGCTGGATTCAAGCTGTCGCCACGGTTCTGCCTGGAAAAAAACACTCGCCGCCTCGGCAAACGCCCGGAGCTGCTCGATCGTCACGCCCGGCACCTTGCTGACCGTTTCGAAAGGTTCCTCAACCTTGAGCCGACGGGACATCTCCTCCATGGGTTCGGCCAGCAGCGGCAGCTCGTCGCGACATGCAACCGCGATGCCCTCGCTCTTGGTCCACGCCGCCAGTGCATGGGCGAGATCGGGGTCGTCGACCTCGATCTTTGCCGCCCGTCGACCGGTGGTCTCCGCCAGGTTGTCCATCGCGGCCAGCACCAGCTCGACACCGAGATCATCCGGGGCAACCAAATCGGACGACCCGATCTGGCCGGTAGCGGCGCTGACGGCGAGGGCGAGCATCGGCCGGTACAGCATTCCATCTTCATCGACCCAGCTCGGGTAACGCACGTACCCGATCTGCCAGGTGTCATCGCCAGAATCGGGCGTCGGAAACGGTAGGATCACATCGTCGGTCACGGAGCAAGAGTACGACCGAAAGCCGCGGATGCCAAGCTTCGCTGCTGCGCGGCTCTTGATCCAGCTCCCACAAGGAAACCATCGGAACTCGGTCCTGCACCCAGGGATTGTGGAGATGTCTCTCGTCGTCGACGCATCTGTGGCGAGTTGTGGCGATACCGCCTCGCTTGCAGCAAGGGTGCCCCGTATCATTTTGTGTATGTAGGGGTCGTGAGTTGTTGAATTCTGGTGTCGAGGTCGTCGAGATGTGCTCTGTTCCACGGGTACCACGGGCAATTTTCTGAACTTTATTGCCCTCCGGAGGAAGTCATCTCGCACCCGGTTCGCATCGCTCACCCACCTGCTCACAACAACCGGCTGCTTTTTCAACAGAGAGGCCAGCTGCCCGGCGCGTTGACCCAATTTCTCGATTCCGCACAACGCGACTATCCGACTCATTCTATAGCCTTTTCGAGATCGCCGAACACGCCTTCCCGCCGCGCATACCGGTGGTGCACGTGGCAGACAGCACCTTCGACGAAAGCTCGCGGACGCCGCGGCAT
>CBDTWX010000452.1:0-4864 GCA_965364305.1 uncultured Thermoanaerobaculia bacterium | reverse complement strand
GCATCTAGCATCTAGCATCTAGCATCTAGCATCTAGCATCTAGCATCTAGCATCTAGCATCTCGCATCTCGCTAAGACAACGCCCGTTCCTCGTCGCCCTGGTGCTCCTTCATCGGGTCGAGCTGCAGGTACTTCTTGAGATAGTGGACCCCGATATAGAACGGCACCGTATCGATCGCCGCGATCAGGAATTTGAAGGCGTATCCAGTGAAGATGAAGAGCGCGAGCTGCCGTCCAACGGGGACCTCGGGGTCGATCGGTAGGGCGTGGGCGTAGAAGTGAGTGATCAAAATGACCGCTGTCGTGTCGACCATCTGGCTGACCATGGTGGAACCGTTGTTGCGCACCCACAGGAGCCGACCCTTGGTGACCCGCTTCCAGAAATGGAAGACGTAGACGTCGCAGAACTGGGCTGCCATGTAGGCAATCATCGATGCCGTGACGGCTCCAAACGTCAGAGCGCGAACCTCGAAAAACACGGGCAGACGGCCCGCGGCGTCTCGGGCGATCTCGCCGGTTGTCGGGTCGAGTTGCTCGAAACCTGGCAACACTCCGCCGATCCACATGATGAATACCACCCAGATGTTGAGGAGCACCCCGACGAGGACCACGAAGTTGGCCCTTTTCCGCCCGTAGAACTCGCTGATGAAATCAGTGCACAGAAAGGTCATGGGGTAGGGCAGGACCCCGACGGCGATCGCGAACACGAGGTTGGTTCCTCCGGAGGTCTCGATCTCGAAGAGCTTGATGAAACGGCTGATGCCGAGGATGTTGAGCATCGCCAGAGTGCCAAGGAATATTCCGGAGAAGACCAGAAAAAGACGTTCTCTCCGTGCGTGGAGGTGGGACGCCTCGATCGGATGGAGCGAATCTTCAGCCTCGGTCATCCCGAAGAGAATACAGAACCCACCCGCCCATCCGCCCGATGCTGGATACTCGATACTGGATCCGCCCACCCCACCCTTGACAACTAGAAGCGAGACTTGAAGGTGTTGTCGCATCCAGCATCCAGCATCCAGCATCGGGTGGGTGGTTGGGCGCTAATTCGCCCCGAAATCCTCGTCGAGTCCCTCGAACTCGATCTCCCACGCGTGCATCTCGTCGTCCGACAACCCGAAGTGGTGGCCGATTTCATGCAGCAGGGTGAGCTGGATCTGACGCACGAGCGACCGCCGCGAGCGGCAGGCTGCGAGCAGCGGCCGCCGATAGAGCACGATCACGTCGGGAAGCACGTTGCCGTACCAGCCGCCCCTTTGATCGAGCGGCACGCCGGTGTAGAGACCAAAGAGGGTTTCGTGCCTGGGATCGAGATCGAGCTCCGCAAAGACCCCTGGATTCGGCTTTTCCTGGATCTGGATCGAGACGTTGGACATCAGCTCCGCGAACTCGAGAGGGAGATTGTCGAGGGCCTCGGCGACCGCAGATTCGAAATCCTCAGGATTCATCATCGGTGTGGCTTGCGGTTGCGGTCGGCGGAATCACTTGTGGGCGCGGCCTTTGATCAGATCGACCGCGTTCCAGCCGAGAACGGCGCCGACCACGAGACCGATCAATCCGCCGGTGGTATCGAAATAGCTCATCCCCGCCGCTCCACCGACCGCCGCGCCGACGATCGCGAAGAGGACCCTCAGCTGTTTGACGGTTTCGAAGTCCATCGCCATGACACCACTCCCAAAGAGTCCTGGCGGCCGGTTCGCGGCCGCGTCACACATATTATATCCGCCCGAGGCGGTCGAGGCGGTGTAAAGTGGCAGCCCGGGAGGGAGATTCATGCGGTTCATCGGTGTTCTCGGGGTGCTGGTATTGCTCGGTCTGGCGTGGGCCATCTCGTATCACCGGCACCGCGTCAGACTCCGGATCGTGCTCTGGGGGCTCGGCTTGCAGTCCCTCTTCGCGGTGATCATCCTGCGAGAGGATTATTGGAGCTTTGTCGGCATGGGTGTGCTGGGTGGGCTGGTGGCTGTCTACCTCCTGCGTCGTGACCCGGTGACACCGAACCGCGGCTTTCCCGCAATTGGTGCCATCATCGCCGGTGCGTGTGCGATCGGTGCGATTCTCGGAGCGCAGGATTCGCGTGTTGCAGGGACCGCCGCCCTCGTCGCGGTGGTGCTCGTGATGGTGAACGGACGTTTCCGATTGGCGCCGCGTTATCAGGCGCCTTTAGGGGTCCTGCTGGTGGGGCTCACCGTGGCCTGGCTGGTCGCGGCCGACCAATATGGTCAGGTCATCTTCGGCGCCTTCAGCAACAAGGTGGCGTATTTCCTCAGCCTCTCCGACTTCGGCGCCCAGTTTCTCTTTGGTAACCTTGCCGACAGCCAGTACTTCTTCCCGGGAGCCACCTCGAGCTGGCCTGGCTTCGGTTTTCAGTTTGCCTTCAAGGTGCTGCCGACGATTGTCTTTTTTGGCGGTTTCATGGCGGTACTCTACTACCTCGGTGTGATGCAGAAGGTGATCGAAGCCCTGGCCCGTTTCATGCGCTGGACCGTTGGCACCAGCGGCGCCGAGACCCTGTCGTGTACGGCAAACGTATTTGTCGGACAAACTGAGGCTCCTTTGCTCATCAAACCTTTCCTCAACGACATGACGAGATCGGAGCTGTTGACGATCATGGTCGGTGGTTTCGCCACCATCGCCGGCGGCGTGCTCGCGGCGTATATCGCAATGGGGATTCCTGCGGGCCATCTGATCGCGGCGAGCGTCATGTCGGCCCCTGCAGCCCTTCTGGTGGGCAAGATCATCTACCCCGAGCTCGAGCACTCCGCAACTGCCGGCGATGTGGCGATGCCGGAGATCGATTCCGGTGGCAATGTGATCGAGGCTGCCGCAAACGGCATCACAGATGGTCTCAAGCTGGCGGTCAACGTCGGCGCGATGCTGGTCGGTTTCATCGCTTTGATCGCAGTGATCGACGTGGCTCTCAACTGGCTCGACTCCATGGTCGACGGTGCGCTGCTCCACGGCGTCTGGGTGACTTATGGGTCGGGAGGCATGTCGCCGGTAGTGGGTGAGTACGCCGGCATTTTTCCGGGATCGCTGCAGACCCTTTTCGGCACGTTGCTGAGGCCGCTCGCGTGGTCGATGGGTGTGCCGTGGGCGGATGCCGCGCTGGTGGGCAACCTACTGGGCATCAAGATCTCTCTCAACGAGCTGGTGGCTTACGGGGTTCTCGGGTCGTACATGCAAGAGGGCGTGATCTCGGACCGGGCGGTGATCATCTCGACCTACGCTCTGTGTGGGTTCGCCAATTTTTCCTCGATCGGAATCCAGCTCGGCGGAATATCGGCGGTGGCGCCCCGTCGCAAGGGGGCGCTCGCAAAGCTCGGCCTCAAGGCCATGATCGGTGGTGCCATCGCCTCGTGGCTGACGGCAACCATCGCGGGTATCATCCTATGACTCGGGGAGGAGCGGCAATGGGAAAACTGCGTCTGACGCTGACGGCTGCCGTTGTGCTTTTTTGGGGGTGTGATCTGCTCGACCCGGTGCGGCCGACCACTCAACCTGACACCGAGGTCTTTGGTAATTTGCTCGATGTGACTCGAGACGACGAAGACGCCTCGCTTTGGGTTGCCCGCGTGCAGGTGAGTGTTCCCCGCGCGGTTCGCGCAGCAGATGAGGAGACCGGCAGCCCGACACCGTCGGTGGAAAAGGGCCTGATCGCGACGGTCACTGTTGGTTCGGACACGGTGGTGTTCGGCGACGATCGGCCGACCACCCTCGACGACATCCCATCGGGAACTGAGGTGGTCGTGATTCCCGTCAGTGGCACGACCCAGATGCTGGGTTCGACCGATCTTCGTCTCGAAGCGGCCACGTTGATGGATTTTGCCACCTTTCAGCGGTGGCAGCTGCCGGGGCTCGGACCAGTGCCCGATGACGATATCAACGATCCCGAGCGGATCAATTCGTCCGGCGCCGAGGTGGCTCCGGTGCCGATCGCCGGCGGTACGGTTCTCTATTTCTCGGCCCATCTCCGCCCCCCGGCCCGCGAAGACGAGAGCTGGCACGGAGCGATCCGAGACGGGTTGGTGCCACCTACCGAGGAGGTGGGATCACGCGAGCGAAGCTACAGGACGGTGCTTGGAGACGACGGCTGGTCCAAACCCGCCGAGGTACGGTTTCCCGACCTCGATGGAGCGGAGATGGCGCGGGTGACGTGGGTGAGCCAGGACGAGACAACGTGTCTTGTGACCGTCGCGGAACCCGGCGGGCTGCCATGGATCGGTCGCGCCTCGAGATCAGGACCTGCATCCGGTTGGGGTGCGCCTCGGCCGATCGACGAGCTTGGCGGTGACGCCTCCGACGGTGTCTACATCGCCAGCGACCAAGCCGAGCTGGTCTTTGCATCGACCCGCGGCAGCAGGGACCGGAGCGATCTGTTCCTCCTCGATTCGAAGAACGATGACGGTCCAATGCCGCTCGAGCCGCAGATTTGTACCTTTGGCAACGAGTGGAATCCGCGGACGGGCCCTCAGAGAGAGCTTTTTTTCTGTCGAGAGGACCGGCAGCTCGTTTTCAAGGGAGGGCGGGTGCAGCCGGTTCGTTTGCGCGGACCGCACCGAGTGCCGTTGACCCAAGCGGCGCCAACCGACGATGGACGGTGGGTCTTTTTCTGTGTCCCGAAATATCGGTCGTTGGAGGACGACTACGATATTTACGTCGCACCTCTCGCGCCCAACATGGGGCTCGGCGAAGCGGTGCCGGTTGACGACTGGCGACCCTGATATTTCGGAGCCGATCGGGTGGCGATGTGTGAGAGATTTCCGGGCTGTTCTTGAGGGGTGCGGCTGGGGTGGGTGGCGCGGAGCCTGGTGCGGCCGCCGTTGCCTGGTGAGCCGGGGAGGCGGCTGGTATCTCGAGGAGTACG
>CBDTWX010000451.1:0-4869 GCA_965364305.1 uncultured Thermoanaerobaculia bacterium | reverse complement strand
CCACCGCCACGAATTTCTGAGGTAGGATGTCAGACCCATGAGCACGAACCCGTCGAACGTCGCGACCGGCCCGACTCCATTGGCCGATCGGCTCCCCCACGACCCGGAGGCGGAGCGTGCGGTGCTCGGCGCGGTGCTGCTCGACCCCGGGGCGATGCTCCACATCATCGAAAAGCTGCGGGTCGACGAGTTTTATCTCGAGAGCCACCGCATCGCCTACCAGGCCTGCCTCGACCTCCACGAAAAAGGCGATGCCGCCGATCTGGTGACCGTCCGCAACCACCTCTCAGAGCAAGGACGACTGGAGATGGTCGGCGGCGCCTCCTATCTGTCGTCCCTTGTCGACTCGCTGCCCGATGTGGCCAACGTGATCCACTATGCCGAGATCGTCCACGACAAGGCGGTCAAACGCCAGTTGATGGGCGCCGCGCAGAGAATCCTCTCGACCTGCTCACTCGACCATGGCGAGGCGCGCGAGGCGGTGGAAAGCGCCCAGAAGGACGTCTACCGCATCGCCGAGGACACCCTCTCCGGCGGTCTCGTGCCGATTCGTGGCCTGACCGATGCCGAGCTCGCCAATATCGAGGCCGCCCGCGAGACCCGTTCGACCCTGACCGGTCTCGACACCGGCTATGTGAGGATCAACGAGCTCACCTCGGGTCTGCAGAAGAAGGACCTCATCATCCTCGCCGCACGACCGTCGATGGGCAAGACCTCGCTGGGGGTCAACATATGCGCCCATGCCGCTCTGCGTGGCGGCAAAAAGGTGGCCATCTTCTCGCTCGAGATGGCGGCCGAGCAGCTGGTTCGTCGCCTGTTGTCCGCGGAGGCCCGGGTCGATCAAAAACGGATTTCCGGCGGCTATCTGGCCAAGTCCGACTGGCCGAAGCTGGAGCTCGCCGCCCAGGCTTTGCGCGACGTCAACCTGTGGATCGACGACACCCCCGGCATCACCGCCCTCGAGCTTTCGGCCAAGGCGCGCCGTCTCAAGCAGGAACGCGGTCTCGACCTCGTGATGGTCGACTACATGCAGCTGATGTCGGGTGGCGCCCGCTTCAACAGCCGCAACGAGGAGGTCTCCGCCATCTCGCGCAGCCTCAAGTCGGTCGCCAAGGAGCTCGATGTGCCGATGTTGGTGCTGTCGCAGCTCTCCCGCCAGCCCGAGCGACGCGGCGGTGACCATCGGCCGCAGCTCTCCGATCTTCGCGAATCCGGCTCGATCGAGCAGGATGCGGACGTCGTGATGTTCATCATCCGCCCCTCGGTCTACGATCGTGATGCCGAGGATCCGCGGCGCGCCGAGTTGATCATCGCCAAGCAGCGAAACGGACCGATCGGCGAGGTGGACCTCGTCTTCCAGCACGAGTTCACCCGCTTCGAGAACGCCGACTTCAGCCACGAGGACGGCGACGCGCCGTGGTAGAGACGGACGCCCGCAGCGCGGGACCTCTCGGCTGGCTCGACCGACTCGGCACGACCATCCTGCGCGGCCTCGACGATCTCGGCCGGTTCTTCTACATCATGGCGTCATCGGTGCTGTGGACCTTTCGCCGGCCCTTCGACGGCGCCGAGCTCCTGCGCCAGATGGTGCGGGTCGGTTGGGACTCGGTCCCGGTGGTCTTTCTGACCTGCCTCTTCACCGGCATGGTGCTGGCCCTGCAGACCTATCGGGGCTTCGAACGGTTCCACGCGGAAGGGTTCGTGGGTTCGGTGGTCGCCCTGTCGCTGACCCGCGAGCTGGCGCCGGTGCTCACCGGTCTCATGGTCGCCGGCCGGGTCGGCTCAGCAATGGCCGCCGAGCTGGGGACCATGCGGGTCACCGAGCAGATCGACGCCCTCTATGCGATGGCGACTGAACCCGTCCATTACCTTGTGGTGCCACGCGTCAACGCCTCGGTCCTGATGCTGCCGGTGCTGACGATCATGGGTGACGCGATCGGCATCGTCGGGGGCTGGCTGGTGTCGGTGGGACTGTTTGGCGCCAACAGCTATCTCTACATGGAGCGCACCTTTCAGTTTCTGGAGGTCAACGACATCACCTCGGGTCTGATCAAGGCCGCTTTCTTCGGGCTCATCCTGTCGGTCACCGGCTGCGCCAAGGGCTTTTACACGTCGGGCGGCGCCGAGGGGGTGGGCCGGGCAACCACCTCGGCGGTGGTGACGGCCTGTATGTACATCCTGCTTTCCGACTTCTTTCTCACCAAGATACTGTTCTGATGATGGTCGGTACCGCCACCCCCGTTCAGAGCGCCGCATCACCGATGATCAGTGTCATCGGCCTCTACAAGTCCTTTGGCCACAACAAAGTGCTCAACGGCATCAATCTCGAGGTGATGCGGGGCGAGTCGCTGACCCTGGTCGGCGGCTCGGGGGCCGGGAAATCGGTCTTTATCAAACACCTCATCGGGCTGCTGCAACCCGACGAAGGCCACGTCGTTGTCGACGGTGTCGATCTCACCCTGGCACCGCCCGAGGCGGTGCTCCGGCTTCGAAAACGCTTCGGGATGAGCTTCCAGGAAGGTGCGCTTTTCGACTCGATGACGGTCTTCGACAACATCGCCTTCCCAGTTCGTCGGCACAGGACCAAGGATCCAGCGACCGTGACGGAGAGGGTGCGACAGTGTCTGGAACGGGTTCGGCTGTCCGGAATTGAAGCCAAGATGCCGGCCGAGCTCTCGGGCGGTATGCGGCGTCGGGTCGGCTTTGCCCGTGCCATCGCGCTCGAACCGGAGATCCTGCTCTTTGACGAGCCGACCACCGGGCTCGACCCGATCAATACCGCGGCCATCGGCCAGGTCATCAACCAGCTCCGAGAGAACCTGGACGTTACGGTCGTGACCATCACCCACGACATGAGCCTCGCCAACCGGGTTGCAGACCGAATCGCGATGATCCGGCGCGGTGAGATCATCGTGGTCGACGAACCGGACCGATTTGCGAGGTCCGAGAATGGTTTCGTGCGGGCATTCCTCGATGGAATGGTTCCCGATGACGAGGAGGACGCGATATGACCCCAGCCGCGCGGATCGGCCTATTCATGCTCATGGGACTGATCATCCTCGGCGTGTTCATCATCAAGATCGAGGACATCCCTGTCGGAGAGCGCGGCGACCGTTTGACGGTCACAGCTCGTTTCCCGTCGGTCGCAGGTCTCGATCGCAAGGCGGCGGTCCGCATCGCCGGGGTTCGGGTCGGAAAGGTCGAGACAATATCACTCGACGGGTCAGAAGCCGTGCTCACGTTGTCGCTCGATCCGCAGGTCCAGCTTCACGAGGGCGCAGCGGCCCAGGTCACCAGCCTCGGCATGCTCGGGGACAAATACATCGAGATCCTCCCCGGCGACTCCACCCGTCCGCTGCTTGGCGAAGGGTCGGAGCTCGGAGGATCCACAACACCTTCGTTTGACGACGTGATGCGGGTCGCGACCGATATCGGCGCCGATGTCAAAGAGGTCACCGAGGCCTTGCGCGGCTCCATCGGCGGCGCACACGGCGAGGAGGCCATCGAGGAGATCGTTCAAAACATCCGCGATCTCACCGCCTCGCTCAAAGTTCTGATCGCCGAAAATCAGGCCAACGTCAACGCGACGACCGCCAACTTCGCGGAGTTCTCGGCCACCCTGCGCGACGAGATGCCGAGGATCACGGAGAAAATGAACCTCCTCGCCGACCAGCTCAACGACGTGGTGGGTGAAAACCGCGAGGACCTCCACGCGTCGATGGGCAACATCCGCGAAATCACCGACCGTCTCCAGGTCTCGGCCGACAACCTCAATCAGATCACCGGCAAAATCGCTTCCGGAGAGGGCTCGATCGGCAAGCTGGTCCACGACGAGACCACGATCGACAACCTCAACGAGACCCTTGACTCTATCGAGGGAGGAGTCGAAACGCTGAACGAGACCATGGGCCGGTACCGCCGCTACCAGCTCGAAGTCGCGCTCCGCGGCGAGGCGCTGGCGTCGACCGACGAGAGCCGGATGGCCTTCGGTTTCGATCTCTGGACCACCCCAAAAAGGTTCTTCCGAATCGAAGGGGTGGACATGCCCTACGGCCGGGTCCGCACCGATGCCGAGTTCGTCACCACCGTCTTCGACGACGGAACCGAGACGTCTTATCTGCAGACAAAGATCAAGACCTCCGACAAGATCGGCATCAACGCCCAGGTCGGGTACCGGATTTTCCCGGACACCATCGTACGCGCCGGTCTCATCGAGTCCGCGGGCGGAATCGGCGTCGATCACAGCATCAAGCTCGGCCCACGGCCGCTGACGCTGATCTTCGAGGCCTACGATTTCGGGCGCGAGTTCGACGAGGGCGTCCATCTCAAGTTCGAAGGTCGATACTTCATCAGCCCGCACATCTTTCTCACCGCCGGCTGGGACGACCCCCTGGTGTCGGAGAAATCCTCGGTCCTCTTCGGCGGCGGCATCACCTGGAACGACGACGATGTCAAGTACAGCCTCGGCCTGGCCGGTGGCGCGATGAACTAGAGGTCCTCGATGGGCGGCATCGTTTTCTTTTGCACCTCCTGCGGCCACGAGTCGGGAAAGTGGCTTGGCCAATGCCCAGGGTGCGGCGAGTGGAACAGCTTTGCCGAACAGCCGGCGGTGCCAAAGAAGAAGAAGACCGCGGCCCGTCCCCAACGGGGTGCCGAAGCGGTGCCGGTGACCGAGGCAGCGGCAACTCCCATCGAGCGCCTTCAAACGGGTCTCGACGGACTCGACCGGGTGCTCGGCGGGGGTCTGGTTCCGGGATCCCTCGTGCTGCTCGCCGGCGAACCCGGGATCGGTAAAAGCACCCTCCTTCTCCAGGTGGCGGCCGCCCTGGCAGGTCGCCGAGGCGCTGCTGGCGGCGGCCCTCGTGCGGC
>CBDTWX010000450.1:0-4870 GCA_965364305.1 uncultured Thermoanaerobaculia bacterium | reverse complement strand
ACCGCGTCGGGCGTGATCGGCGCGGCCGAGGTCGCGGCGCGGATTGGGGCGCGGACGACACGATCCTCTTCACCATCACCGCCGCCAACATGGATCAATATGCGGACAAGCTCTCGGACGGCCAGAAGGCCTTGCTGACCACCTATCCAGACACCTACAAAATGAACGTCTACCCAACGCGTCGTAGCGCAGCGTTTCCGCAGCGAATCTACGACGCGACCAAATTCATCGCCGGCACTGCCCGCCTGGTCTCGGGCGGCAACGGGGTCACCGGTGCGATCAACGGGATCCCGTTCCCGATTCCCAAGGAGGGCGTTGAAGCGATTTGGAATCATCTCTTGCGGTACCGCGCCGACAGCGCGGCTCGCACCATCGGCCAAGCGGCGCCGACCCGCGGCGGCAGCTACACCCTGGTCCAGTTTCACGACGAGTTCTATATGCAGTACAGCATGGAGGACATGAGCGAAGAAAAGCTCAACAACCGGATCCTGTTTTTCAAACAGGAGGTAATGGCGCCGGCGCGCCTGGCCGGCGGGATTCTGCTCGTCGGCGAGACCCTCGACCAGGTCAAAGAGCACCGCAATGCCTGGCTCTACAACCCGGGGCAGCGGCGCGTCCGCCGCGCACCCAACGTAGCCTATGACAACCCGGGCACGGCGGCCGACGCGATGCGCACCTCCGACCAGTTCGACATGTACAACGGCGCTCCCGACCGTTACGACTGGAAGCTGATCGGCAGGAAAGAGATCTACGTCCCCTACAATTCGTACAAGCTGCAAGACCCGTCGGTGAAGAACAAGGACATCCTGACCCCGCTCCACATCAACCAGGATCTTGTGCGCTACGAGCTGCACCGGGTGTGGGTGGTCGATGCGACCCTCAAGGAGGGCGCGCGCCACATCTACAAGCGGCGTGTGTTCTATCTCGACGAGGATAGCTGGCAGATCGTGGTGGTCGATGCGTATGACAAACGCGATCAGTTGTGGCGGGTCTCTGAAGGCCATGCCATGACCTACTACAACGTGCCCAGCGTCTGGACCTCGCTCGAGGTCCACACCGACCTCCAGGCGGGCCGCTACCTCGCAATCGGCCTCAACAGCGAGTTCCAGCCGTACGATTTCGACATCGAGCGGTCGCTCGAAGATTACACGCCTGCCGCGCTCCGTCGCGCAGGCAAGCGCTAGAAACACAGCCGAACCGGCGGACGGGCCACCCGGCCCGTCCGCTTTTTTATTCGTGTTCGAACAGAACGAGGAGAACGGCAGATGCGCACACCATCGGGCACATCCTCCGCCCGGGTCGTGGATCGCGTGACCCAACGAAACGACATCTCGACCGGCACGAGATGGGCCGTCATAGCCATCGCCTTGATCATCGCAGCCGGCACCGGCGCCCTCGTCATCGCTCAAGACGAGCCGGCGCCCGAGCCGGCGGAGATGGCGCGTCTTGCGGCCCGGACGCTGGCCCTCGACGCGGTTACCGTCGACGGCACCTTCGTGGCGGTGGGCGAACGGGGCCACATTCTGATCTCGTCGGACGGCGGTCAGACCTGGCAGCAACAAGACGTACCGACGAGGGCGGCACTCACCGGCGTGTACTTCCATGACCGAAACCTCGGTTGGGCGGTTGGACACGACTCAGTGATACTGCGCACCACCGACGGAGGAACGACCTGGGAGCTCGTCAACTGGGCGCCCGAGGACGAGGCACCGTTCTTCGACGTCTGGTTTTCCGACGCCGACAACGGCGTCGCCATTGGCGCCTACGGCAGCTTTTTCGAAACCACTGACGGAGGCACGACCTGGTCCTCCAGGTGGATCAGCGAAGACGACTGGCATCTGCACAAGATTGCCCGTTCAGAAAACGGCCAGCTGTATATCGCGGCTGAAGCGGGCTCCGTGTATCGATCGGATGATAACGGAGCGACATGGATGACCCTCCCCTCCCCGTATCAGGGTTCGTTCTTCGGCGTCCTACCCTTGGCAGAGGACAGCGCCCTACTGTTTGGTCTTCGTGGCCACCTCTTCCGCTCCGACGACGCCGGTGAGAGCTGGGAGGAGATCGAGACCGGGACTGTCGCCATGCTCACCGACGGTCAGGTGCTCGAAGACGGCACTGTCGTCATCACCGGTCTCGGCGGCACCATTCTGACGTCGTCCGACGGAGGGCGCACATTCACCAACTATCAGCAGGCCGACCGCCGCGGCATCTCGGCGGTGGCAGATGCCGGCGGTGGTTCGCTCCTGCTGGTCGGAGAGTTCGGGGTCAAAAACGCAGAACTCAGCCAACTGACCGCGACCACGAACTGAGCGGAAGGGAGATCGCGATGATTGGCATTCTGGAAAACCTCATCTTCCGCAACCGTCGTTTGGTGGTGGCCCTCTTCATCCTGCTGACGATCTTCATGGCCTATCAGGCCTCCCACCTCAAGATCGCCGCGGGCTTTGCCAAGATGCTGCCCCTCGAGCACCCCTACATGAAGACCTATGTCGAGTACCGCGACGCCTATGGAGGCGCCAACAGGGTGGTGATCGCCGTCAGGGCACGGGAGGGCGACATCTTCACGCCCGAGTTCTTCAAGGTGCTCGCCGAGGTCACCGACGAGGTGTTCTTCATCCCCGGCGTGGACCGCGGACGCGTCATGTCGCTCTATACGCCCAACGTACGATTCACCGAGGTGGTCGAAGACGGCATCTCCGGCGGAAACGTGATCCCCGATGACTTCGCTCCGACACCTGAGGGTCTGGCCAAGGTCCGCCAAAACATTCTCAAATCCAATTACATGGGACGGCTGGTGGCAAACGACTTCTCGGCAGCTTTGGTGGTCGCCGAGCTGCTCGAGATCAACCCCAACACCGGCGAACGGCTCGATTACATCAACGTGGCGGAACAGCTGGAAAAGATACGCGACACCTATTCGACAGACGATGTCGGGGTCGAGTTCGACTACCACATCATCGGATTCGCCAAGGTCATCGGCGACATCGCCTCGGGCGTCGCGAGGGTGGTGCTCTTTTTCCTCATCGCCTTCGGTATTACCGCCGCCTTCGTCTACGTCTACTCCCAGAACGCCAAGCTGACACTGATCATCGTCGGTTGTGCATTCATCGCTGTGATCTGGCAGCTGGGTCTGCTCACGCTGGTCGGATTCGGCATCGATCCAATGTCGATCCTGGTTCCATTCCTGATATTCGCAATTGGCGTCAGCCACGGCGTGCAGATGGTGAGCGCCTTCCGAGCCGAGGTCAACCAAGGCTCGGACAGTCTCACGGCCGCCAGGGGGACCTTCAGGCGTCTCCTGATTCCAGGCGGCATCGCGTTGCTGTCCGACACCATCGGGTTCATCACCATCATGCTCATCAAGATCCGCATGATCCAGGAGATGGCCATCACGGCCAGCCTCGGCGTTGCGGTCATCATCCTCACCGATCTGATCCTGGTCCCCGTCCTGCTCTCCTACGTCAAGCTGGACGACAGCTACCACGAAAAGCTGGCGGATCGCGCCCACAAGATGGAAAAACTCTGGGCCGCCCTCGGCAAGGTCACCACGCGGTCGACCGCAGCCGCCGTCGTGGCCGTTGCCGCGGTGCTCTTCGTCGTCGGCGGCTGGAAGGCCACCCAGATCAAGATCGGCGACCTTCACGCCGGCGTGCCCGAGCTGCGTCCCGACTCGCAGTACAACATCGACACCGATGTGATCACCGACCACTTCTCTATTGGCGTCGACGTGATCACCACCATCATCGAAGCCCACCCCGAGGCGTGCACCGAACACGAAATCATGAGCGTCATCGACGATTTCGAGTGGCATGTCAAGAATGTGGACGGGGTCCAGTCTGTCTTCGGTATCGGAGGTGTCGCCAAGATCATCAACGCGGGGTGGAACGAGGGCAGCCTCAAGTGGCGAGAGCTTCCACGCAACACATCGACCATGGCCCAGGCGGTCACCTACATCGACACCAGCACCGGGCTGCTCAACGGCGACTGCAGCGTCATGCCGGTTTACATCTACACCGCCGACCACAAGGCGGAGACCATCGACCGGGTGGTCGCCGCGGTCAAGGAGTTCAACGGCGAGCACGGGACCGAGGAGCTCAAGTTCCGCCTCGCCACCGGCAACGTGGGCGTCATGGCGGCAACCAACGAAGCCGTTTCAGCGGCCCAGTTCCCGATGTTGATGTGGGTCTTCGCGGCCATCATCCTGCTCTGTCTGATCACATTCCGGTCGATCAGAGGCACTCTGTGCATCGTCATCCCCCTGACCCTGGTGTCGATCCTCGCCTACGCGCTGATGGCGATCCTCGAGATCGGTCTCAAGATCTCCACCCTGCCGGTGGTTGCCCTTGGCGTCGGCGTGGGCGTCGACTACGGAATCTACATCTACAGCCGGTTCCGCAGCCTGCTTCAAACGGGCCAGTCGATCCAGAATGCCTACACGGAGACGCTCAAGCTCACCGGCAGCGGCGTGATCTTCACCGGCATCACCTTGGCAATGGGAGTCGCCACCTGGATCTTCGCACCGATCAAGTTCCAGGCCGACATGGGCATTTTGCTGACCTTCATGTTTCTGCTGAACATGGCGGGGGCGATCGTTTTGCTGCCAGCGCTGGCATACTGGCTCAAACCGAAGGGGTAGCACCGAGATGACCCGTTGAAACGTTAGAACGTTAGAACGTTCGGCTTATCCGGAATTAGGTGAGGTCAAAACAGAGGCGGCATCGGCGACAGTTGCCAGCGACCGCGACAGGCTGCAGCGGCAGTCGTCAGAGGCAGACATCAGCGACAGATGACAGCGTCAGTCTTCAGCGGCAGGTAACAGCGGCAGAACACAGCGGCCGCGACAGTAGCTTGTTTTAGGCACGGCATGGTC
>CBDTWX010000449.1:0-4902 GCA_965364305.1 uncultured Thermoanaerobaculia bacterium | reverse complement strand
CGTTGCCGAGGCCGAGGATCTCCCGGTTCTTGTTGCGCGGAGTTGAAGAGCGCCATGACTGAGCTTCACTTCCTCGGTGTCCCTTTCAACTCCGATGGAACGCCTCCGGAAGTAGAGCATCCGCCGCAGCACTTGCGCGAGGCCGGTCTGCTCGATCGCCTGAGCTCAATGCGCCCCGTACGGGATCGAGGGGATCTCCCGATTCCGGCCGCGGATGGAGTGCGCGATTCGGCCGCGGGTGTTCTGAACTGGTCGAGTTGGCAAGTGGTCACAGAGTCCGTTTCAGAATCAGTTCGAGACATTCTGGCGGATGGGGGATGGCCCCTGGTTGTCGGAGGAGACTGCAGCATACTTGTCGGTATCCTGGCCGGGGCGGTTCAGGCCGAGGGCCCCTGTGGCCTCTTTTTTGTAGACGGTCACGGCGACTTTCACACACCCGCCACCTCGCCCACCGGGGAGCCGGCAGACATGGAGTTGGCAGCCCTGACCGGGCGAGCGCCGAGCCCCGCGGTTTCGGCTGGAGTGACACTGGACGACGAGGATGTCGTTTGCTTTGGCATTCGAGAATCTGACGGAATCGAAGCAGCACCGATTCGGGTCGTTGATCCTGCCCAATTTACCGGGCGAAGGCTGGAGACCGTCGTCCAAGGCGCAGCCATGAAGATTTCAAAACTGCCCGTGTGGCTCCATTTTGACGTTGATGTCATCGATTCGACGCAAATGCCAGTGATCTATTCGGCTGGGGTCGGGTTGACGTTTGGTCAGACGAGGACGATGCTTCGTGTTTTGCTCGAAACCGGTCGTGTGATCGGAATGGATGTTGCGTGCTTTCATCCGAACTTGGATGACTCCGGTACGGCCGCGACCGCACTCATTGACCTCCTGACGGATGTGCTCGCGGGGTGATTGTAGGAGCCGCCTCAGACGACCGGTTCTGTTCCGATTTCGTGGCCACTATGAAATTGAAAATTGAAACGCGAGGGGAGTGTTGATGGATAACGTCGCAACTGGAGTGGTAGCCGGAGTGTTGGGGACGTTGACGATGGATTCGTTGAACTTCCTCTTCTCCCGAATCGGCATGGTCTCGAAAATAGACGTCGCGATGATTGGGAGGATGGCCGCGGGTTGGGCACGTGGGCGCTTCCGATATGAGCATCCAAGTGAGATGGAACACGTCGCGAACGAGACGCTCTACGGTTATTTCACGCATTACGCCATCGGCGTGGCCCTTGCCGTCCCATACGTGGTCGGTTGGGATCTCCTGGTCGGAGGGCCCGCATCACCGGGATGGGCGCTCGCGTATGGCGTTGCGACGACGGCGGCGTCCTACTTCTTCGTCTTCCCTTCCATGGGTTCGGGGGTCGCCGGCTGGCGTTCCCCCGAGGGGATACGGGCCCCGCTTTCCGCCCTGGCGAACCACCTGTTTTATGGAGTGGGCATTGCGGCCGGGATCGCACTGTTTTGAGTACTCACAACACTCGCTGAAGACACCGCTTCCTGTTTCACCGAGACGACGATCTCGTAAAGCACGGTCAGGATCAAAGACAGGGACAGGTTCAGCGACAGGATACGGCTGCAGCGACAGCGATCGGCGGCTGCGACATTCGTCAGCTGCAGGTACAACGCCAGCGTCAGAAACAGCGGCGGCGGCGAGAACCGTGACCGACCCAGGGCCTGACATATCTTCACGAAACAACCCGGAGGTGATCATTTCGCGCTCACCATAGTCGACCGTCGCTGAGAATGCCGCTGCCACTGCTGCTGAAATCTGTCCCTGATGGCTGTCGCTGTCTTCTCCCGCTGTCAACTGCCGCGGTCACCTGTCGCTGATCCTGTTTGCTGTGTCTCCAAAAAAGCTGTGCAGTTACTGCCTCGGTGTCTCCCGACGCATCGCGGGTGGTGTGCTGATTTCGGTCATGGCACCGATGACGACCACCCTGTCACGTCGCCGGACTCGAAGCCGTCGGTGAAGATCAGCCCGAGCTCTGCGTCGAGCTCGAAGGCGCCGATGTCGCATCTGTCCTGCCGAATTCCGTGGCGCTGATCGACATCGAGGGGCGCCCCATCTGGATCGACACAGCCGACCGGGTTGCCGGCATCGATCGCAGGGCTGCCGGGACCGAGCGCATGGGTCTGGGTGGGGCCGCCGTTGTCGGCCAGGGGCAGGAGCGCTGGATCGATGCCGATGAGGTTGCCGGTGGTATCGCCGTCGAAACCGCACGCCGGAAGCGGGGACCCCAGGTTTTCCACCAGATTGTAGCCGGCGGACTGGAAGGTGCCCACGCAGTCTGGCGCAACCGGGTTGGGAGGGTAGGTCGATCCGTCGCTGTTGTCTCCGATGATGGTGTTGCGCAGCCCGACGGTCGCGGTCGCCCAGATAAAGATCCCTCCACCATCCCCGTTGCCGTCAGAGTCGGAGTCGGCCATATTGTCGGAGATGGTCGAGCTGGCGATGTGCACTCCCGCGCTGTAACCGGAAACGTAGACTCCGCCCCCGTCGTCTGGCGCATCGTTCCCGCTCACGGTGGAGTTCTCGAGGTGCGTTGACCCGCTGCTTTCGATCCAGATACCGCCACCCGCGGCGGCATTGTTGGCGGCCACGACGGTGTGCGATATTCGGGTCGATTCGGAAGGCCCCGAATTCAAATACAGGCCTCCACCCCATGTTGCGTCGTTCGAGATGACGATGCAGTCTTCGATGACCAGATTCCCGGATCTCACTCGGATTCCGCCTCCCCTGCCGGAATGGACTTTGTTGGAAGAAAACCGAGTACCGGTGATCGTTGTCGTGCCCGTGCCCTTCAGGTCGAGACCCCCGCCCCCTCCAGATAGACCGTCGATTTGATTGCTGACGATCAAGCTATCCTGAATTGAAAGGCTGGTCCCTGTGTGGTAGATCCCACCACCCTCGGGGTAACTGGTCCAACTTTCGACTCTGTTGTTGCTAATATCTGTGGAACGCAGGTCCAAGGAGCCGCCATTGAAGATGCCTCCGCCTCGAAGGTCAGCCCGGTTGGACGCGACGTTCACGTTGACGAATTCGGCGCCCCCCAGATTGTAAATGCCTCCTCCTCTTGAAGCTTTGTTTGACGAGATTTCGCCGCCCGTGACATCGAGGGTGGCCCCGTCAGCGACATAGACACCCCCACCGTTCCCGCTCACTTCGTGTTCTGAAACACTTACCGCGTCGAGGGTGACGTCTCCCTCCAAGATCCGTACCCCACCGCCGTCAAATCCGCCTCCTCTGCGTATGGTGAGCGACTGCATGGTCACCTGGGCTCCACTGACCACCACGAAGACGGACTCCGTCGCAGCACCCACGGTCGCATCGCCCTGAACGATGGTGTTTGAGATCCCGAATCCGGCGATAGCCACGTCTTTGTTGAGGTAGATGTCGCTTTCGGTGTGGGCACTGGAGGACAGAATCTGGACGGTGTCGCCGGGGTCGGCCGCAACCACCGCCCCCTGGATGCTGGTGGAATCACAGCCGACGGGGCAAACGGTCACGGTGGCGGCGAACGAGGACCGGGCGATTGCCGCCAGGATCAGCGCGCAGATAACGAATACCTTCGGCCGCCGCGGACGCAGTGCCGATACGTGCATAGACTCCTCCACGACTTCAATTTCATTGAGACCTGTCTTTGCTATTCTCACTCATATTACCGCACTCGATATTGCAGTGAGCCTGTGATGTCTCTTCCTTCGTGCCATCCTCCTGAACGTCAGTTCGCATCTCGGTGGCGCCCCGTCAACTGCGTCCGTCCGCAGGGGGGAGGCATGTGCGCGCGATCTGCAATTGCGAGATGTAGAATATATGGAAATAGTTTTTGGAGCGGTGATGAGCAATGCACATGGCGGCGGCAAGCGACCTCGCGAGTTCGACGAATCGACGGATCGGGAAGATAGAGCCTCACACCGGCCGAAGATCGATCCAGATGAACGGGACGAGTATGACGAGTGGCGGCGGGAGCGTAGCGGCCGCGGCCGGAAACGCAAGGACAAGGCGGGTGGGCGGCACCGGATGCGCCGCGACGACGATTTGAGCGTGGATTACTGATCACCCTGGAGGGCGGCTACTGTGAACTGTCCGCGATGTCATGTCGAGTTCGGATCGAGGAAGCTCGGTGAGATCGAGATCGAGGAGTGCGGGTCCTGCGGCGGGGCGTGGCTCGAGGAAGAAGAGCTGCGCAAGGCCAAGGACCAGGCCGATCCCGATCTCGTGTGGATGGACTTCGAGATCTGGAAGCACGCCGATCGATTCGATGTCTCCGTCAAGCCCGTCCGCTGTCCGAGGTGCGACATCGACATGGCCGCCGTTCGGTACGACGAAACCAAGATCGAGATCGACTTCTGCATTCGCTGCCAGAGTGTGTGGCTCGACAACGGGGAGCTCGAAAAAATCGTAGCGGCCCTGACGGATGAGCTCCTCGGCATGGACGTCCCGGACTATGTCAAGGAGAGCTTCCGCGAGGCGAAACAGGTTCTCGCGGGGCCCGAGTCCCTCCTGTCGGAGTGGCGGGACTTCGTGACCGTGCTGCGAATGCTCGAGTATCGAGTGCTTTCTGGCAACCCAACCGTCGCACGAGCACTGGCTGCGATCCAGGCCGCGAACCCGCTTCGTTGAATGATGGACCTGATGCGGTCGACGTGCCGCGCGGTCGAGGACGGTTAGTGATACACCAGGACCTTGTAGCGGTATCCGAGGGTGATCGACTCTCCGGGCTGAATGTCGAGGTTCCACACCAGCTCGTTGCGCCGGTTGACGGAGTAGACGCCCTCCTCGAGCTGTTGAACGGTGGGCTCACGATCGGCCTCGAGCAGCTCGCCCGAGAAGCGCCGCCTGACCAGTAGCGTCGCCGCCTGTTTGCGGTGATTTGTCGCTGACAGTTCTCCCTTGACGGC
>CBDTWX010000448.1:0-4906 GCA_965364305.1 uncultured Thermoanaerobaculia bacterium | reverse complement strand
CGCCGCTCGGCGCCGGTGGACGACAAGCCCCTGCCAGATGCCAAGCTCGTCCAGGTAGGCCTCGGTCTCCGGCTGTGCCACGTGGAGCAGATGACCGGTGTAGTCAAAGACAAAGCCGTCCGCCTCGATGCTGCGGCACGCTCCACCCGGCTCGCTCTCCCGCTCGAACACCACCGCCGGGACGCCGGACCTTTCAAGCCTCTCGGCAGCCACGAGACCGGTGAGGCCTCCACCGATGACAAGAGTTTCCATCACGAATCCATCGGCACAAACGCCAGCCACAGGAGGAGACCGGCCACAACCGTGGCCACGACTCCGGTCAAGACGAGCGTCGACACCGGATCGAGAAACAAAACCACCAGACCGAGGGCGCCGAAAATCACCGCTACCGCATAGCTGACCACGACCGTGCCGGCGGTCCATCCGTCGAGCCGGCGCCGGACTCGAAGCGGGAAGTGGTCCGGGCTGCCGTAGTAGATCTTGCGGCCCGCGCGGATCCTCAGGACGATCACGTAGAGCGTGTCGATCAGAGGCACGGCGAGGATATAGAGCGGCGCGAGCCAGCCGAGAGAATTATGGCTGGTGTAGTCCATGACCATCGCCAGAGCACCGAGGTTGAAACCGATGAAGAGGCTGCCGCAGTCGCCGAGGTAGATGCTGGCGGGGTGAAAGTTGGAGCGCAGAAAGCCGAGCAGCGCGCCGATCAAGGCGACGGTAAACGCGGCCACCATGAGGCGCCCGTTGAGCAACGCCACAACGAGAAGAAACGTGGCTGCAACGACTCCAAGCCCCGAGGCCAGGCCATCCATGATGTCGACCAGGTTGAAGGCGTTGGACAGGCCCACCAACCACAGCACGGTGATGATCAAACGCAGCCACCACGGGATGAATGCCACCTGCACCATGATCCCAGCCTTGAGGAGTACGAAGACGGCCACCACCTGACCGATCACCTTGGGTTTCGGGGTCAAGGCGCCGAAATCGTCGACCAGACCGACCGTCATGACGATGGTCGAGCCCAGGAGCAGCGCCAGCAACTCGGCGTCAAACTCGAAGGTCATGCCGACCGACATCAGGAATGCGGAGAAGACCGCGAGCCCCCCGAGATAGGCCACCGGCTCGGCGTGGTTCTTGAGGTTGCCGTCGGGCCGGTCGACGACGCCGAAACGCAACGCCGCCTCGCGGGCCATTGGAGTCCCAACCAGGGCCAGAAGGTAGGCGAGGATGAATCCGAGGATGAGGCGTATCGTCATGGGAGTTCGCGCAACCTCCGTCTGTCGTACCGGCGCCGGTTTCGGATTTCATCGACCACCATCGGCAGTCGCCGCCAAAGGTGCCCGATCAGGGAAGGCCGGCGCACGGCGCCCGCCACCAGGAGACCAGGATCCCACAACAAGAGTATGGGCAGGCGCACCACAAGATCAAGCGGGTGGAGGTGACGAATGAGGGTCATCCACCTATTGCTCAGAATACAGGCCTCGAGCTGCGGGGGTCGTCGCCAGCGCAGCGGCCCCCACCCTTCACCTGCCCCGGCTCCGCGCCGGTGACGGGCAACCGCGTTGGGAACGGTCTGGATCCGCCAGCCGTGGTTGGCCAGCCGCCAGCCGATCTCGAGATCTTCCCAGAAGCAGAAGTAGTGCTCGGCCCAGGGCCCGGCCTTGTCGGCGACGGCTTCGAGGGCGAATCGGCGAAAAACAGCGAGGGCGCCGCAGGCGGCGAGCACGATCTCCGCCCGCAGCTGCGCGGGCGCCGGCGGCGCGCCATACCCGCGGTCCGCCACCTCCAGGGTGAGAGGCTTGAGAACCTGACCAACGCTGTCGACGGTGGTGCCGTCGCCGCGCATCAACCGAGGCGCCACGCCGGCGAGGCCCGGGTCGGCGGCGAGCGCGGCGGCGCACAGAACGAGACAGTCGGGTTCGACCACAACGTCAGGGTTGAGGAAGGCGAGCACATCGAGATCATCGGCGAGCGCTCGGAAGCCGCGGTTGCAGCCACCGGCAAAGCCGCTGTTGGCCGCCTCGGCCACCAGATGCACGCGGTCGTCTTCGTGGGCTCCGACGATTTCCCTCGAAGCATCGCTCGAGGCGTTGTCGATGACCACGATCCGCTCGACACCCGACGCCGCGGTCAAGGCCGCCAGACAGCTCGGCAGGTCCTCCGCCGAGTCGTGACTCACCACCACCACGCCGATACGGCCGCTCAACGAGCCGCCCCGACCCGAAAAACCCCAGAATGATGTGCGAACCACGGCTGGCCCGGCATTCCTCGATTATAAGACTTTGCGGTCCTTCCGGCGCCGATGTCGCGGGTGCTGAGACAATGGAGGGCATGAAAGACTGGCTGTCGTCGATCACAGGCGTCATCGAAGAACGGAGCGCGGCGCAGGCGATGCTCGTGCTCGCCTTGGCGGCGGTGCTCCTCGCGCCGACCCTGCGGGCCGATTTCCTGTGGGACGACTTCAGCCAGATCGTGGAGTCCCCGACCATCGGGGATCTCTCGCGGATACCCTTCTACTTCACCCACAACGTGGTCCAGTCCGCCGGCGGCCAGGGGCGCGGAGCGGACGGCGTCGACACCTACCGCCCCTTCTTCATGGTCTCGTTGGCCGCGGTCTACGCCATCGCCGGCGCCGATCCATTCTGGTTCCACCTCGCCGTGCTGGTCGCTCATCTCTCGGTCTGCCTCCTCCTATGGTCATTGGCCATCAGGTGGCTGGGTTCACCGATTGCCGCGGCCGTCGCGGTGCTCTTCTTCGCCTGCCACCCGGTGACGGCCGAGGCCTACATGTGGCCCTCCGCCCTCCCCGAACCGCTGGCCGCGGCCGGTCTGCTGGCAGCAGTCCTGATCCTCGACCGGCAGCACTGTCAACCGCTGGAACGCCGCCAGAGTTGGATTGCCCCGACGGCAGCAGGGGTTGTTTTCCTTGCCGGGCTCCTGTCGAAGGAAGTGGTGCTGCTGGCGCTACCTCCGTTGAGCGTCTTCCTGGTGGTCTCCCGGCGCATCCGAATCGGACATCTGCTCCCCATGGTGGCTGCAGCAGTGGCCTTTTTGGTGATGCGTTTCTTTGCGCTGGGCGGTCTGCAAGCCACGGGTGCGGACCCCTCCCAACGGATCGACGCCCTCCGCATCTGGCCGGTCGTGGTCCTCGACGGCCTGCGCTCCATGATCACCATGACGCCTGTCGGCATCCGCCATCTGTCGTGGGAGTACGCATCCCTCGATTGGGGGCGGAGCCTTGCCGCAGCAGCGATCTGCGGTGCCGTGATCGCTGCCGCGGTGCTCCTGCGGCGCACCGCACCGCTCCTCGTCACCGCCCTTCTCACAACCGGCCTGATGCTGGCGCCGATCGCTCTCGTGGCGACGGTGCCCGGATGGGGCGGCTTCGGACGCTACCTTTATCTTCCGCTGGCCATGACGACGCTTGCACTCGCACAGCTGGCAATCGTCGTCCACAGACGATTGATCGACCATCGTCCCACCCTCCGCTGGGCGATACCGGCCGTCGTCGTGACAGTCCTCGTCGTCGAGCAGGTGGGGCTCCGCCACGCACTGTGGGTCTATGCCAACCAGGAAAACCTCGCCAGGGCGGCGATCGAAATCTTCCCCGAAGGTCCCGACGGCTGGGAATGGCTGGGCAACGTCTATCTCGACCGCGAGGACCTGCCGGCGGCGCTCGAGTGCTACCGGGCGGCGACCGAGCGTGGACCGACGCTCTATCGACCGCGCCACAACCTTGCCGCAGCCCTGCTCTTCACCGGGCAACCCGAGGAGGCGCTGGCTCAGATTGAAATCCTCGACGCGCACCACCCACCCACTCCGGACCGCGCGGTCCTCGAGGTCACGGCGCTGATCAATCTGGGGCGCTGGCACGAGGCCACGCTCCGCCTGGTGGACGCGGTCGACCGAGACCCGGACTATGTTCCCCTTCACGACCTCGCCGCACGCCTCGTAGGGGAACACCCACGGCCCGACGAACTCGAAGACCTGCTCTCCGAGCTGCTTGCAGGACCCGAGCACCAGGGAGCTTCCGAGGTCATCGTCCCGCTCCTCAGTCATCTCGACGGACGTTTTCCGGAAGAATGTCCGCAGGGTGATTCCATCGCCAGGTCATCCCTGGTCTCATGAGTATCAGCGACACCGGCATGACACAGCAACAGTGGTCAGCGCCAGGATCCAGGGTCAGCCATCAGGGCAGTTGACGGCGGCAGATTCGAGGACAGCCGCCATCCGGTCGACGTGGCGCGAAACGCTGAACATCTGTCGCGACCGGCGGCGCCCGGCCTCGCCAAACCGCAGCCGAAGGTCCTGGTTCTGAGCCAGCTCCAACATTCCGCGCACCAGACCGTCAACGTCCCCGGTTCGGAAAAGCAGACCGGTCTCGCCGTCGCTCACCATTTCGGGCCCCCCGCCACCATCGTAAGCGATCACCGGAAGACCGAAGGACATGGCCTCCATCACGACCCGCGGCAGCGGATCCGGCCACCCGGTGGTCAAGGCCACTCCGTCCACCGCCGCCATCAGATCCCAGATCTCGTCCCGGGGCGGCACCAGCCGAATGCGCCCGGCAGCTGAGCCACCGTTGATCTCGCGTTTCAGTCGGCGCACGAACTCCGGCGGTCCGTGGCCGGCGATCAAAAACGCGAGGGCCGGGTTCTTCACCACCGCGCGGTGGGCCGCGCTCACAAAGTCCAAGGCCCCCTTGTGCTCGACGAGCTGGCTGAACAACCCGAAAACGACGCCGTCGGAGGGAAGGGTGAAGTGGCGTCTCGCAGATTGCTGATCCGTTACAACCACGGGAGGATCGACCCCGTTGTGCACCACCTCGACACGCGCCTCCAGACCCTCTTCCCGCAGCCACGCGGCGACCGCTTCGCTGACCGCCACGATGCGGCTCGCATGGGTCTCG
>CBDTWX010000447.1:0-4916 GCA_965364305.1 uncultured Thermoanaerobaculia bacterium | reverse complement strand
CCCGCCGTGCGGCGTCGATGCTCGGTCTCGCCGAATCGACGTTTGGTCGGAGGTTGCGGAAGGCCGAGGCGCTGGAGGCCTCGGGCCTGGCGGCCCGTACGCCATCCTGGCGCGAGGTGCGATCGCTCCTCACCAAGATGCTCGGTCATCGTGACATCGGAGCATCTGGATCCCTCCTCGAACGGGTGCAAAGGGTGCTGCTCGAGGAGATCGTCGATCAGGTCGGGGGCGACGTCGAAAAGGGATCGGCGCTCCTCGGGGTCTCGCCGCCCACCTACCGACTCCGGGTTTCAGAATTGACGGCCAGCTAGGCTTCAATTGGATTGTGACATGCACCATTTTTTTGGCATGATGTACCAAAAAAATAGATGGCCCTGCGTCAATCGCTCAATGATCCCATAATCTCTTTTCGAAAACCGAAGTTAAACGTCGTTTCAACAGATATTTGCAGAGATTTTGTTTTTTTGGCATCGGACTTGCTTGTATGGGCCCTGCCTACGCTTCGAACTCGAATATCGTTCAGCGGTCAGGTCGAAGTCGTGGGGCGCACGCCGGGATGGACCACGAGCAGGCATCCGGGTCCCGATCGAAAGGTGGAGGGCATGGAGGGTTCCCGCTTTTTTGGTAGTGATCCGACGCGACGGCGAACCCCCGCCGGAGCCACCGAGGACATCAGCGACGAACGGGTCGCTCTGCTCGGATGCTGCGCTTATGAGGCCGCTGCGGCGGTGGAGAGTTTCGAGGAAGCTGGATTCCGCATCGAGGTCGCCTCGACAGCCGAAGCGCTCATGCGGCGACTGGACGATTCAGATCCGTCAATCGTGGTCGTTGACGCCGACCTTCCTACAATCGGCAGTCAACCGATTGACCGAGCTGTTCTAGCAAATCTGTCGGCCCATGAGACTCCGGTGCTGGTGCTGTGCTTCGATGAAAGCCGAATTCGTGACACTCTCGATGCCGGCGCCGCCGATGTGATTCGCAAACCGATCAACTGGACGCTCGCCGCCCGGCGGGCGGCCTTGGCTGCGGATGCGACGCGGATGTCCGGCAAGCTCGACGCAGTGCAGCAAAAGCTCGATGAGATCATTTTCCGGTCGCGATTCGAATTGAAACGTGCCGAGCGCATGGATCGTGTGGACCAGGTGACCGGCCTCCCGAACTCGAAGGCATTCAAAAAGCTCGTCGAGGGTGCGCTTGCGGTCCGTCGCCGGTCGGGAGCGCACGTCGCGGTGCTCCACCTCTGCCTGAGTCGATTCAACGAGGTGAACGAGACCTTTGGGCGAGGAGGTGGCGACGAGGTTCTCCGGCAGGTGGCAGCGCGCCTCGAACAGATCCTCCTCGGCAGCGACGTCTTGAGGCGCCGCCGTTCCGTTTTGGCGACGGCTGCGGTCGCGCGCAGCTACGGGAGCCGTTTCTACGCGGTGCTGGGGAATATCCGAGACCCTGCTGAGGCAACCTCGATGGCCCACGGAATGCTGGACGTTCTGGCAGATCCATGTCGGGTCGATGGCAGCGACGTGTACCTCAGTGGAAGCGTCGGAATCGCACTCGCGCCCTCTGACGGAGGGGATGTCGAGACCCTTCTCCGTTTTGCGGACATGGCAATGAGCGCGGCGGCGCGACGTGCTCCGGGGGCTGTGCGGTTCTTCAATCCATCCTTGAACAGCAACGTCGAGCGACGAGTGGCCATTGACCGCCTGCTTCGCGGAGCCATTGAAAGGCGCGAGCTCTCCCTGCACTACCAGCCGCTGGTTCGAGCCGCCAGTGGCCGCATGGTTGGCGCAGAGGCCCTCCTCCGTTGGCGCAATCCGGAACTGGGCGCTGTACCGCCGGTCGAGTTCATTCCGGTCGCCGAGAAATCTGGTCAGATGGTTCACATCGGCACCTGGGTGCTGCGTGAGGCGCTTCGTCAGCAGCGCGCCTGGCTCGATGGTGGAATGCATCCAATCGAGATGAGCATCAACGTATCGCGTTGCCAGCTCTTGAGCGGGTTGTTTGCCGAAACCGTACGAGCAGAGCTGGACGCGTGCGGCGTGCCGCCGGAGCTGGTGGTTCTCGAGCTGAGCGAGCGCGGGGTGCTCAACGATGACCCCGAGGTCCTGAGGCAGGTCCAGGATCTCAAAGACCTCGGCGTTCGCCTGGCCGTCGATGACTTCGGCATCGGAGAATCTGGGATCGCCTACCTCAGGGCTCTCGACTTTGACGTTCTCAAAATCGACAAGTCCTATGTCAGCAGATTGGCGGACTCTCCTGACGACGCCACGATCACATCGTCAATGATTGCGATGGGTCGCCAGCTGCGGCTGGAGGTTGTCGCCGAGGGAGTCGAGGACACCCAACAGCTCGAGTGGCTTCGAAGGTGGGGATGCACCACGATTCAGGGGTTTGTGTACTCCCGGCCACTGCCTGCGGACGTGTTCTCGGATTCGGTCGTGGACAAGGTTCGAGTATCATAGACTCATAATGCGAAGTTGCTGGACAGGCTGTAAGAGCGCATCGGGAATCACGATCTCCGTCACCACATCGAATGATTCAACGCGCACACTGCGTCGGCGTCGCCTCATCCTTCGAATTGGGTTCGCGTGCTTGACCGCAATCGTGCTCTCGATATCGGCCGAGGCTTCGGGAGCCAAGAAACAGTTGCGTTTTGGCCGGCTGACCGTAGAAGATGGCCTCTCCAACGGTTCAGTTCTGGCCATCCTCCAGGACAAACGAGGGTTCCTCTGGGTTGGAACCGAAGCGGGCCTGAACCGCTATGACGGCCATACCCTTGTTCAGTACAGACACGACTCGGAAACGCCGGGCTCTCTTCCTTACGATTACGTTCTCGCGCTTGCCGAGGACGGCAACGGTGATATCTGGATTGGCACCGACGGCGGGGGACTCGGCCGTTGGAACCATCTGACCGACACGTTTGTCAGCTTGACCAAAGAGTCGACTGCGCCGAGTGGACTGGCGAGCAACGCGGTTCGCACCGTGACCCTCGATCAACAGGGGCAGGTTTGGATCGGCACCAGGGATGCTGGCCTTCAGAGCTTTGATCCGAGCAGCGGAATGTGGCGCAGCTTTCGGCACGACCCTGAGGATTCCTCGAGTCTCGGGAACGACTCCGTCTATGCCATCTGGATCGATGATGACGGTGCCATGTGGATCGGGACCGACGGTGGCCTCGGTCGCCTCGATCCGGCAAGCGGTCTCTTCACCAACTTTCGCAACGACCCGGATGATCCCCGGAGCCTCAGCGACGATCGGGTCCGGTCACTTTTTCGGGATACCCGCGGTGTCCTGTGGGCCGGTACCTGGCTCGGTGGGCTCAACCGTTTCGACGAAGCGACTGGAAGCTTCACTCACTACCGCCACGATCCCGATGACCCTTCGAGTCTCGGTAACGATCGGGTACGGTCGATATTCGAGGATCGGGACGGACGCCTGTGGGTCGGGACCCTCGAGGGCTTGAGCCTTTTCGAAGATGACAGAAGCGGTTTTTCGACCTATCGGCGGAGCGACAGCGACCCGACCAGCCTGTCGTGGGACGATGCGATGGTCGTCACCGAGGATCGCGGCGGCATTCTGTGGGTCGGTACCCAGGGTGGTGGGCTCAGCAAGTGGAACCCGGCGACGGTTCTTTTCGGACACGTCGCCGCGAACGCCGAGGTTCCGGGACGGCTGAACAACGGCAATGTTGCCTCATTCTCAGATGATGGCGCCGGTCGATTGTGGGTCGGTACCTACGGCGGCGGACTCAACATAATGGACCGCGCAACCGGATGGTTTTCGCAGACCTTGCCCGGTCTCGATTCCCTCGATCGGGGGATCTCGAGCCACGTCATGGCGCTGCTCCACGACCGCCAAGGTGTTGCATGGATTGGGACGGGTGATCGAGGTCTTTTCCGATGGGATCCGCGAACGAACACCCTGGATAATTTCCGCAACGTCGCAGATGATTCGAAGAGCCTCGGTGCAGACAGCATTTCGTCATTGTTCATCGATCAAAAACAGAGGCTTTGGATTGGCACCTTTGGCGGTGGGCTCAACCTCTTCGAACCGTCGACCGAGACGTTTGTCCGTTTTCCGCACGACTCTGAGGACCCCACCACCCTGAGTGTTCCGTGGGTCATGTGTATCGCCGAGACACCCGAGGGATTGCTCTGGGTCGGAACTCACACCGGCGGCCTCAACCTTTTCGACCCGAGCGAGGGAACTGCGAGGAGGTTCGCCCCCGATCCCAACGACCCCTCGGCCCTCAGCTCCGACACCGTCGTCGCCCTGCACGTGGAACCGACCGGCCGGTTGTGGATCGCGACCCGGGGCGGAGGATTGGGCACCATCGAGCGGGCTCCCGGTCCGGGCGAGCTGGCCCGGTTTACCACCTACAACACCGCAGACGGGCTCCCGAGCAACACGATCTACGGAATCCAGGTCGATGGCGAGGGAAGATTGTGGCTGAGCAGCGATTCCGGTATCGCTCGCTTCGATCCGACCGATCTGTCGGTGAGGAGCTACGGCATCGACCACGGTCTGCAGGCTCGGGACTTCAATTTCGGCGCGCATTACAAGTGTCCCGACGGACAGCTCGTCTTCGGCGGCGTCAACGGGTTCAACGCCTTTTATCCGAGTCAGCTCGAGGAGCATCGGCGGGAGCCGCCCATCGTCCTGACGTCGCTGCGCCTCTTCAACCGTCCCGTTGCCGATTTCGGTCCGCCGTATCTGCTCGAGGAAATTGCGCTCGGCTACCGTGACGACATGGTGACCTTCGAGTTCGCGGCGCTCGATTTTTCAGCACCGTCACGAACCGTTTACGCCTACCTGCTGGAGGGATTCCACGACGATTGGATCGACCTCGGAAATATTCATCGGGTGACGTTCACCGACCTCGATGGCGGAGACTACGTCTTGCGTGTCAAGGCGGGAAGCCT
>CBDTWX010000446.1:0-4925 GCA_965364305.1 uncultured Thermoanaerobaculia bacterium | reverse complement strand
CCCCGCCGCGCGCAAATTGTCGTCGGTCATTAATCAGCAGGCTCGGCCGAGACCGCGTATGCGGAACTTGTTCTCGAAGGCTTCGAGTAGACGGCGGCCGAATCCACGTCCGCGAACGATGGCGTCGAGGGTCACGATCTGGCCTGCCGTGTCCTTCTTGTTCGCTATGTCTCATTTCTTGGGGGCGGCGTGCGCGGTCGCTCTCGATGGGCAGTCCTCAACCGTCGGGTGATTCTTGGTCACTCGCGTCCTCTCCCGGTTTCGTGCGCCTCTACAGTCGGCTGTAGGAGTGGCCGGAGTCCCCGGATTTTCGCAGCGTCACCTTTGAGATTTCTCCGTCCTCGCCACGCTGGAAGAGAAACTCAAGGCTTTCTCGCGGCAGGACAAAGAGATCGCTTTCGGTAGTCGGTTCAAGCTCGAACGGTGGGTTCTCGTTGATCTGTCCGATGGCTGCTCCGTCTTCGATCTTGACCGAGAGGGTGATGTTTGGGGAGGGGTCGAGGCTGTACACGCCGACCAGCTCCTGGAGCTGCTCGGTGGTTGCCTGCCCCAGAGTTCGGCGAACCGGGTAGTTTGGCCACTGGTACTCCTGGGCGATCGCGGCGAGGAGCTCTGGCTGCAGCCAGCGCCCACCCGCCGAGTTCGACATCAACACGGCCCCCTGGCCGGTATTCGGATAGAAGACGTAGAGACAGACAAAGCCGACAAATCCTCCCTTGTGGAGGGCTCGAAACGCCGGACCCTCGCCCACCAGATAGATGCCGAGACCCTGGTTCTCCGCTTGGGGCGTCAGGAAGTCACGGGCAATCGCAGGTGAAATCAGTCGGCTGCGTTCACCTCGCCATCCATCCATCACCTCGATCGCCACCCGGGCGAGGTCCGTCGGCGTACTCCACAGGCCACCAGCCGCACCGGGCGCGATCTCGGCCTTGCCCTCGACCGGAACCGCCTCGTGACTGTCGCCCTCGCTCGTTCGGTTTCGTGAGTGCCCACACGCAGCGGTCTCGAGCAGCTCGGGGCTGAGCGGCTCGTCGAAGGTGCTGTGGCTCATCTCCAGGGGAGCGAAGATCTCTCGTGTCGCGAGCTGATGGAGGCTGAGGCCTGACGTTTCTTCGAGTATGAGTTGCAGCACGCAGTAGCCGGCATTGGAGTAGGCGCGTCTCGACCCGGGCACGAACTCCACTCTGATGGCCGGCCAATCCCTGATGCCGCCCGCGAGCAACTCGGCCATGCTCGGGACTTTCGATTCGTCCCTCGGAATCAAGTAGCCAAACGGCGTGAAACCTGCCTGGTGCGCCATCACGTGACGAAGGGTCACGGGTTGTCTTCGAGTGAACTCGTTTTCGGGGACCTTCCAGGTTCTGAGTACCTCGTTGATTGGTTTGTCGAGCTCGAGCTTGCCGTCACCCACCAGGATCAGCGCCAGGAGGGCAGTCACCGGTTTGCTGACTGATCCAGCCTGAAAGATCGTCTCGGTCGTGACCGGGTCGTCGATGCCGTTCTCGATGACCCCCCACGCTCGCGCCCACGCCAGCTCGCCCTGATCGATGACCGCGACACTGACCCCAGGGACGGAGAACCGCTTCATGCGCTCCTCGATGTTCCAGGTTTCAATCGCCTGACCTTCGATCACCAGCGGTTGCTGAAGTGAATCGGCCACGCGAGCGATTCGAGCCTCGACGTCATCGTCCTCGCCGGCGATTGGTGAGACGGCTCGATCATTGCAGCCATTCACAAGGATCAGAGTGGCAACCAGGATGACAAAGCATGTGATGGCGCGGAATGATCTGGTCACGATGTCTCCCCGACGGTGGCGTTCTGATGATGAGTACGAGAGCAACAGTACTAAGGTTTTAGTTTTTGAGATTCATGACGTGTCGGAGCAGAAAAATCGAGCCCCTTGCCGTATTCGTCGCGGCGACATGGAAGAGAGTTTCAAATCACCGTGACGCGGAGGCGGAATCATCGACCGAGAGCAGCAGTTCAAAAAAAAAAGGCCCGCCGAAGCGGGCCTGGCTCGGACGACTCTGTTTGAAGTCAGCTGGAAGGAATGATGACGGTGTCGATGACATGGATGACGCCGTTGGATGCCATGACGTCGGTCTTGATCACAGACGCGTTGTCGATTGACACCGAGGATCCGTTGACGGCGATCTTGACGTCAGATCCCTGCGCGGTGGTTGCCTTCGACAGCTTGACAACGTCGGCTGCGGTTACTTTTCCAGGTACGACATGATAGAGCAGAATCTGCTTCAGCTTGGCGGGGTTGGCGAGGAGGGAATCCAAGGTTCCCGCGGGAAGCTTGGCGAAAGCGTCGTCAGTCGGCGCAAACACGGTAAACGGTCCATCTGACTGGAGGGTGTCCACCAGCCCGGCCGCCTTGACGGCAGCCACGAGCGTATTGAAGCTCCCGGCTGCGGAAGCGACGCCCACGATGTCGCTAGCTGCGGCTGAAGACGCGTGAGTATGCGCGTCGCCGACTCCGCACGAACCGCAGTGCGCCGACGCCGGAAGCGCGGCGAGTGTGACGAGTACACCAAAAACAAAAAACTTTTTCAACATGACAGTCTCCTTTTCGTTACGATCGCACAGGGAACTGTCTGACCCGTTCAGAAAATTCCAGAAAATTTCCTGATTCGGTGAGGACGCAGGCGAGTTCGGGATCCCGGCACTCGGCGAACTCGGCCGCCGCGGTACTACCCGTCTTCGTTCTTCGGCCGCCGATCGGGTTGCAGTTGGCCGCCTCTCGCCAAGACCCGCGAGACCCAGGCGAAGGCGGCCCGGTCCTCGTCGAGCTTTGCTCGGCTGCGTTTGGCCAGTGAAGCGAGGATCAGCCGCATCCGGACGTTGCCTTTCAGGGCGTTACGATGGCGGTCGAGGAAGGCCCAGTAAAGGTTTGTGATCGGGCAGTTCTTTTTCGGGTCGAAGGCGCACGAAGCACAATAGTCACTCATGCGGTCGATGTAGGCGGCGCCCGAGACATAGGGTTTGGTGGTCATCATCGAGCCGACCGCGTAGCTGCCCATGGCGAGGACATTTGGTTCGACCACCCAATCGAAGGCGTCGAGGTAGGCCACCCAAAACCAGTCGGTGAGCTCGCGGGGGGTTACGCCGAGCAGCGTCGCGATGTTGGACAGGACCATGAGTCGGGTGATGTGGTGGCTCCAGGCTTCAAACCAGACGTCCTCGACTACGGTGTCCAGGCAGGTCAACCCGGTCGGATGGCCCGGCCAGTATCCGACCGGTAACGGTCGATCCGCGCCGAGAACCGACGGGCAGGCACCGCCATCGGCGATCTCGGCGGTGTCAGGGGCAGACCATGTGCGTCCTGACCAGCGGCCCCAGCCCGCATCTCCGGGGGCCGCTGCAATGTCGGGCGACCGAGCGTCGGAAAGCCGGCGAAAACCGTCGCTGCGATTGTGGACGTGGCGGACGAACTCGCGCCAGCCGAGAACCTGACGGAGAAAGCCCTCTTTGCTCGCGAGAGGCAGATCCATGGCATTGGCGTCTTCCACGACCCGCGCTGGCAACAACCTGTGAATATTGAGCAATCCCGAGATGCGCGTATGGAAGAGTCCCCGACTCTGCATCGACATGGCATCTTCGTAAGGACCGAAGGTGGGCAGACAGCTGTCGCAGGCCCAGGTCCACAGCCGTTCGGCGTCGGCCGCGGTGGCCGGCAGAGAGGCCGGATCCACGCTGCCCGGGTGGTGCCGGAACCGCGCGTCGATGATCTCGGCCACCTCGCGGGTGATCTGGTCAGGTTCGAAGACGGGCGGCTCTGGCGCGGGTGGCGACCCGCGCCACGGTTTGCGGTTTTCGGCGTCAAAGCTGAACTTGCCTCCGACGGGCTTGTCGTTTTCCATGAGGAGACCCGTGCGTCGGCGCACCTGGCGGTAGAAAGCATCCATCCGCCAGGGCGGCCTCGGTTTCTGGCTCGCGGTGAAGTCGTCATCGGTGGAAAGCCAGCCCTCGTGAGGGATTTCGACCAGACCGCCGCCGTCGAACAGCGGCTGGAGGTCGGATCTCAGCTCGCGTTCGGCCGGTCGCATGACCCCGAGCGGTCCAAGCTCGGCAACCAACGGTTCGATGGCCTGCCTGTGGGGGCCTTCGTGGGCGACGAAGCGAACTGCAACCCCGCGGCGCGCCTGCTCGAGGGCGAAGTGTCGCCCGTTGGCCATGACAAGGGCGAGCTTCTGGCGGTGGTATGGGCGCCGACGGGCCGTCCACGAGCTCTCCACCATGACGATGCCAATCTCAGAGGGATTGACGCGTGACAGCGGACCGATGCCGTCGCTCAGCTGATCGTAAGGCACGTAAATCCACCGCCGGCCACCGGGTGGCGCGTGGAGCTCGGCCATTTCGTCGACGAAGTAACTCATGAGTCGACTCTCAGGATCGACGCCGTCGAGTTCTCATTCGGTCGCGAACTCGCTGCCGTTTCCGACCATCACGTCGACAAATGCGGTCGACTCCGATGACGAGCGGTCATCTCGGATACTGACCGCGATTCGATGTTCTCCTTCTCGAAGAACCATGCCGATGGTGAACTCGGCGTCCTGCTCGACGGCAGTCATGAGGTGTTCGTTCTCGATATCGATCGGATAGGAGCGCTCGTGCACATCGGATGATCTGCCGGCCTCGTCAGTGACTACGGAAAAGACCGAGATCTGGGCCTGGTGACGTCCTTCCTCGGGCAGCAGCACGAGCTCTCCGATTGGAATCCGGATCAGCACCGGCACGAGGTAGGTTTTGTCTTCGCGAAGCTCCTGCTCCTGACACTCCAGCGAGATTCCGAGAGGGTTTTCAGCCACCCCGAGCAGGCCGGCCGCCAGGGTGCGGTCCGCCGTTTGATGTTCATTTCCGGAGTCGCGATAGCTCAGACGGTACCGGAGGCGGGCATCTTCGCGGGCCACCTTGACCCT
>CBDTWX010000445.1:0-4932 GCA_965364305.1 uncultured Thermoanaerobaculia bacterium | reverse complement strand
GGGTGCGGTGCATCGGGCCTTGCAGCCGAAGATTGGTGAATAGTCCGGGCTAGGGCGCAGTGGTCGACCACTCGCCTGTGGTGCCGGCTTCGAAACCGTCGCGGAAAATGAGTTGGGGGGGTACGGCACCGAGCTCGTAAGAACCGATGTCGCAGAATCCGTCGTCACGCGGTCCGCCACGCTGGTCGATGGGTGGGCAGTTGCCGATTCCGCCCAGATTGACTGCGACACTGGCGGGACCGATGGAATGGCTGTGCGTAGGTCCACCATTGTCAGCGAGTGGGCCGAGGGAGAGGGAGCTGCCGGTGACGTTGTCCATGTCTCCGTCACCATTGAGATCGCATGTGTCGCCCGGACTCTCGATGTTGTGCCCGGTAGACAGGACGTAGGAAATCCAGCACGCCTGTCCCAGCCTCTGGGCGTTGTTGATGATGGTGCTCTCGAGCAGTACTGTGGTTCCGGCGTGCGCCGCGATCTGGCCGCCGTTCGAAGCGGTCGCGGCGTAGTTGTCGCTCACAGTGGAAAAGACCAGCGCCAGGGTGCCGTCGCCGTGGGCCGAAAGCCCACCCCCCTGATCTGCAGAGTTGTCCGTCACCGTCGTGTTTCTGACGTAAAGAACATCGCCGTCATTGCGCAAGCCACCGCCGAAGTAAGTCGATGTATTTCCAGTGACCAGACATCGATCGACGGTCACGTTGGCCAACGAGTGCGAAACCAAGACACCGCCGCCAGAGTTCGAGCTGCCATTCCGAATCGTGAGCCACTCCAATCGAACGACATCCCCGGTGACGATATGAAACAGCCGATCAAGACCTCCACCGTCAACAATGGTGGGCTCCAGAGAATCGCCGGTAATGGTGAGCTCTCCCCTGATATCGAAATCGCCGGTGGCGGCATTGTCCTCGCCGGTTCCTGCAATTGTGATTGTGTAGGTGCCCGGAGGGACCTTGATGGTGTCTGCACCTGCTGCAGCGTTGGCAGCTATGACGGCCTCACGCAACGAGCAGTCCCCCGGGATGCACGATCCGTTGGTGTCAGCCGTCTTGGTGACGTAAAAATTAGCCCCCTCGAGCACCGAGGCGGCTGCCAACAGCGCAGTCAGAACGACCGTCCTCATTGTTCTGTATCTCCTGCGAAGATTCTATCACCCGTGATCTGCGTGTGCTTGGGTGCCAGGTCCGAAGTAACGATTCGACAACTGCTTAACAACGGATGTGGCACGCAAACCTGATGAAAAATGTCGAAAACGTTGCCGCCGAACCAATTCCTGACTGCAGCCTGGGCCGTGGTACTCTTTTCAAAACACCTCGTCCAATTGAGCACGCCGAGACGGGGAGGCCGTGATGCTGCGATGTACCATCTTCCTAGCGATCTTCTCACTGCTGGTGGCGAGCACCTTCTCCGGTGCGGAGACGATTCACTGCGTGAGCTCCTCCGCCGAGCTGCAGGATGCGCTGGACGATGCCGCCGCCAACGACGACAGCGATGTCATCAAGGTGGTGCGCGGCGACTACCCGGTGCCCGCGGGCGGCTTCGTCTACCGATCCGCCGAGCTGTGGCACCTGTCGATCCGAGGAGACTATGAGAAGCTGGTCGGGGTTTGTGTTCGGACGTGGCCGGCCAACCCGGCCAACACCACCTTCGTCGGAACCGTCAACGACACCATCCTGGAGATCGACCATGACGGAGTTACATCCCTGGGCGTGAATATCGAGGTACAGGGCTTCACCTTCCGCAGCGGACTTCAGGGGCTCTACGTCCACACCTCGGCGGTATCCAACCACACCACGACCATCGATCGAAACATCTTCACCGCCAACAACAAGAGTTTCGACGTGGTGACCCAGGGTAGCCTCCACTTCATCAACAATCGAGTCACGGTCAACCGCGGCTACGGCGCTGCCTCGGGAGGCGGTCGCATCATCGTGTCGTCCGGCGGCACCTCGTCGGCGATGATCGTCACCAACAACACCTTCGCGAACAATCTGCACGAGGACGGGGGCCAGGTCGGGGGATTGCTGATCGAGGGGGACGCGCCCTGCACCATCAGTAACAACATTTTCTACCACAACGAGAGCATCGACCTGAGGACCATCAACACCAGCTGCAGCGGCGTCACCAACAGCCTCGACGTGCTCAGCGAGAGCCCGGCTGACGCCTATACGGGGAGCGGGGACATCGCTTCGGCGCCGCTCTTCGCAGGCCTCTTCAACTACCACCTCTCGCCCGGCTCGCCGCTGATCGACGCAGGGACCGACGATCCGGTGGGCGGCCTCACCACCCACGACCTGGACGGCGCGCCGCGCATCAGCGGCGCCGCCGTGGACATCGGTTGCTACGAACTCCCCCTCATCTTCGCCGACGGCTTCGAGTCGGGCGACACAGGCTCCTGGAGCCATACCGCGCCCGAGCCCTGAGGTGCACCGATGTCATCGCCTGGAGATCGCTGAATCGAGGCTGTCGAGCCGCAAAACGGATTCCGTGCCCCGAGCGCGGTGCGGTCGGTTGAGCGAGCGGGAAACTCGACCTTGAAGCCGAGCCATCGGCCACCCTCCGTCGCGGCGTATAGCATCGATGCCAGCAGGTCCGGGGTGTTGCGCCCTCAGTCGGCGGCGACCACCGAGAAGAGGTAGAGCATCTCGCGGGCGATCTGCCGACAGCGCTCGTCATAAGCCTCGGCCTCGCGCTCGGTGCCGTCGAACTCCTTTGGGTCGTCGTAGGGGATGGCGAAGCGCTCCGCCGCACCGAAGACGATGGGGCAGCTGGCGTCGGCCGACGAGCAGGTCATGACCGCAGCGAAGCCCTGTTGCGGATTTGGCGAGTCCGAGTAGACCTTGGAGAAGGCCAGCAAGGGCTCCATCCCGGGTTCGAAGCTCACCGCGTAGACGGGATTGACGCCTTCGGTCGAATGCTCGACGAGAAAGCCCGCGCGCCGCAGCGCCGCCACCGCCCGCGGGTCGAAGGCGGTTGCCTCGGTCCCACCCGAGAAGGTCTCGACCCCGGGCACCGAGAAATATTGAGCGGCGATCTGCGCCCAGAGCTGGGACATATGACTTCGGCGCGAGTTGTGGGTGCAGATGAAGTTCAGGCGTGACGGCTCTCCCGCAGCTGTTTTCGCGCGGACGAAGGCCGCGATCGACTCGAGAGTCCCTGTCCGCTCATCGGAGATCCCGGCGAATTCCTCGAGCCGGTCGGCGATGTATTCACCGAGCCCCGGTTGGAGATCCACATCACGAGTCTGCACGGTCACCTCCCGAGCCGTATTTGCGGCAGGACTGGTCTTGGGCCCACCTTTCGAACATCCAACAGCCGCGAGCACCACGACCAGAGCTGAAATCGTCGTGTGCATGATCGCACTCTCCTCTCGGAAACAACCTCTGTGAGATGTTCGGTTCGTGTGACGACCCGCTCGACACGAATTCACTCGCCCGGTCAGTGGGCACGCCTGATCCCAGATTCGAGCATCTCTCTGATTCCTCGTGCGTACCCATGCATGCGATGATGATGGCGCGCCTGCATGTGCGCCCATGCATACAGCTGTCAGACGGCACCGGCAGGAAGATGCAGCCCGATTTTCGCCAGCAGCTCCTGGAAACGCGGGTCGGGCTTGAGCACGTCGAAATCGGGTTCAACGTGAATGTGAAGCAGTGAGGGTTCGCGCGTCTTCAGCGCTTGGTCGAGCAGCTCGAAGGCGCCATCGATGTCTCCCCCGCGAGCGAGGTAGCGCGCAATGGTCTTGGGTCCCGGTCGGCGATTCGGCTCTCGATCCAGAAAGCTCTCGGCGACCGCCAGCATTGCCCCCCGAGGTCCTGATGACTCGAAGCCTCGATCGAATGCCTCCAAGGTCTCTGGCGACTGGACGGAGAGGCGCTCCCTGAGGAGGTCGGCCGCTTCTCGATGTCTCCCCTGGGCCCAAAGGCTCGTCTCGAGCATACCCTTGACCACGGGCACGTCAGCATCGGTTCGAAGGATCGCGGCGGCCTCGGCATCGACCTCCTCGTAACGGTCCAGAAACAGGAGGTGGCCGACCACTGGTGCGACGGCGAGCGGTACGGCTGGGTTGTAAAGGCGCCCCAGTTTCACCTGCTCGAGGGATTCCTCCGGTCGCCCCATGACCAGGAGGTAGTCAGCGTAGCCGTGGCGGGCCAGGACGTTGTGGGGACCGAGGCGGAGCCCTCGGACCAGTTCTCTCTCGGCGGCGGCCCAGTCCCAGTCGAAGTAGAGATACACCAAACCGAGAGCCCCATGGGCATCGGCGAGGTCTGCATCGAGCTCGATCGCGGTGAGTGCGGCCGTCCTGCAGGCAGATGCGGTTTCCGCAAGGGGTCTGTGGCTGAACAAGGCCTGAACGAAATAGGTTGCGGCCAGACTTGATTGGGCTCGCGCGAAACCGGGTTCGAGTTCGATCGCACGGGTGAACAGCTCCTCGGCCCGGGTAAGGGATGCGTGCGTTCCGAGGCCGAGGGCGTGGAGGCCTCGAAGATAGGCGTCTTCGGCCTCGGGACTCACCGTCGAGCGAGCCGCGAGACGAGCGGCGGTGTCCCGACTGACGACGATCTCCACTTCGTCTGCGATCGCCTGGGCGATTTCGCTGACAAGAGCCAGCAGGTCGCCGGTACTTCGCTCGAAGCTTCGGGCCCACAGGTGTTCGTCCCGGCTGGCGAGGATCAGCTGCGCCGAGACCCGGATTCGCTCCCCGGAACGGAACACGGATCCCTCGATCAGAGCGTCTACTCCAAGTTCCTGTCCGATCCGAGGCATGGACTTGTCGGTGCTGCGATACACCAGGGTCGACTGGCGGGAGATGACGCGCAGCGGCTCGAGTGGATTCCTCGGCCGTACCTCGGCCTTCCGCGTCAGCGCCTCCATCTCCGGAACCAGGCACGGGGGTACGACCTCCAGGTCCTCCGCGGGCAATCCGTCGGCGATGAG
>CBDTWX010000444.1:0-4937 GCA_965364305.1 uncultured Thermoanaerobaculia bacterium | reverse complement strand
ACTCCCCTCCTCGACCGATTCGGCGGCGACGATCCCGGCGAGGGAAAACAGAAATGCGATCATGAGGGCCAGATCGCGGACGGTACGCGGAGCGAAAAAGCGGATTCCAATCATCATTGTGCAGCCTCCTCGGGCTTTCGATTTTTGAGTGGCGGGCGTGTTTCGGTGAGCCCCCCACGCCACTCGATCGCCCGTTCAGGAAGCCATACGCGGAATCGCCGCGAATCCGGACATCGGATCCACCGACGCTCTTGCCTCGGGCTCGAATCGATGGGTGCCACCCTTGATGGGTGCCACCCTTGGCGTTCACTGCATTGTTTGGGATTGAGGCGCCAGACTCAATGTGTCCCGTCCGCGCATGAGAGCAATCTCATGCCACGACACCCTCGCCTTTTCATTCATGGAGCCACATACCACGTCTATTGCCGCGTCGCACGCGGCGAGTTCGTTTTCAACGATCCGTGCGCAACAATCTAACAACGCTATGAATTCTACGGGTGGCACCTGTCCTTCGAGGAGTTGGCGCGACGCCTGAACCTCCCGCACGTCGCCTCCGCGACGACCTCGTATCAGCTGCAGCCGCTTTTTGGCGGTATCATCGCAGACGATGAAAACGAAACGGCCAATCCATGTTCTTGCTGTTCTCCTACCAATCGTATTGTCGTGCCTCCTGGTCTCCTGCGCACGACGTGAGCCGGTTGTCGAACCTTCGGCTGAGGCGCTTGATCTTCCAACTCGATATCCGGCGGCAGAGCGCATCGTGGCGATCGGAGATTTGCACGGCGACTTGGCGGCCACACGAACCGCGCTGCGCCTGGCAGGAGCCATTGACGAGGATGATCGGTGGGCCGGGGGCACGATGGTGCTCGTACAGACCGGGGACCAGCTCGACCGCGGCGACGACGAGTTCGAGATCCTCGATCTTCTGGATGCTCTGACCACACAGGCCCGGGCCGCCGGCGGCGCCGTTCACGTGCTGAACGGCAACCACGAGCTCATGAACGTCAAACAGGATCTTCGCTATGTAACCCTCGGCGGGTTCCTCGACTTTCTCCCGACGCCGGTCGCCGACCCCGACACGGTTGCCCCCCAGGTCGTCGTCAACGCGGTCCACGAGCGTCTGAGGGCGGTGCGCCCCGGGGGCCATTTCGCACTGCGGCTGGTGAATCGCAACGTCATCACCCTCGTCGGTGACACGGTCTTCGTCCACGGCGGCGTGTTGCCCCATGTTGTCGAATACGGCATCGAGCGTCTCAACCAGGAGACGCGGGCCTGGATCAGGCGCGACCGGCCGTACCCACCGGACATCCTGCTCGCATCACACGGGCCCGTGTGGAGCCGGCATTACTCCGACGAACCCGATGTCGAGGATTGCCGCATCCTCGAGGAAACCCTCAACAGTCTCGGTGCACGACGGATGGTCGTCGGTCACACCGTGAGCAAGGAAGGGATCTCCTCGGCCTGCGGCGAAACGGTGTGGCGAGTCGATGTTGGAATGGCCCGACACTACGGCGGTAGCCCGGCGGTCCTCGAGCTTCGAAACGGCGTCGCCACGATCATCGAAGAATAAACGCTGCCGTTGTGAAAACCACAATTGAACGCATGGGTACCAGGTCCGGGGATCGTGGGAAATAGAACCCGCTCATACCAAAACACCCGAGCTCGGTGACTACGCGGCTCAGCGAGGGCCTCCGCCTCGAGCGCACCGACCCCGAATTCAAGGCCCGGTTCGACCACCTCGACACCGCGATTTCACATGCATGGGTGCCACACTTCGCATCAACGTTCTGTAGCGGACTTCAGCTCGGGCGAGATGCCTCAGCCTGTAGTGGGTCAACGAGTGATTGCCAAGTGTGGCACCTGTCCCTCGCCTATTTCTCCCCGGAGCCGCATATCGCGTCGATTGCCGCGAAGCGCGCGTCGAGCCCGAGCGCGAAGATGATTTCGCTCTTCGGTTCGCGGGGGCTGCAGGCCTCATGGTCCGCGAACCGGCGGCGAGACGGCTTCTGTTTGGCCGATTCGGGATTCTATGCCGGCGAGAAGACGTTTGTCGCCGCCCGCCTCGGTGCTGGCGAAAAGTACGAAGCCTTCGTTAGACGTTGTCACGATCCCGATCATCGTGTCCTCAAAGAAATTCCCCACCGAGAGTACTTCGACCTCCACGATGTCATCGTAGGTAGCCTGGTAAACAGTTAGTTTGTCGTCGATCGTCTCGTAGGAAACCACACGGTGGTCGGTCAGCATGTTGCCGTCTCTGAGAATTGAAAAGAACGCAGTGGAGTAGAACATCACGACCTGCTCGTTTTCGTGTAACAGTCCTCGCTCGCGCAGCAGTGCCGTGCAGCGCGGCTTCATTTCGGCGCCCTCAATCACGACGGTTGGCACCATGAACTCCCCAATGACTGCGAACGAAAGAAGCAGAACAACCGCGGCCGCGCCCGGTATCAGAAACCAATAAGCCCGCCTTGGTACGGCGCGATATTCCGGATCCTGTATGGCGCGGAGCTTGTGGTAGACGAAAGTCGCGTGAATCGCCCTCGCGAAGAAATAGACCAATATCGCGGGCACCACGATGCAGGGCGCCCGTCCCGTCGTGACAGATTTGAATATTACCGAAAATACGTAATAGGCAGTCAGACTGATGGCGCAGGTTCGCGATCGGCGCCGTACCCCAAATGCCAGTCCCGCTAGGAGCAACCCATCAATCAGCATCCAAGGATCGTTCCACTGATCTAAAACACCACCATAATCCGTAGCGATCGACAAGATGACGACAGTCAGCCAAAGGAGGGCCACAAAGAATCCGAGGTCCGACCCCTGCCGGATGGCCTTTTCTGCCCCCTGCAAATCCAACGCATTGGTGCCGCGTGACGAATTGTCCAATTGCGACATCGGTTCCTATCCCCCTATTACGGGCCCTCTTTTTCGCCCACGGGCTCCCAGTGAGATCGCGGTGCCGACCCTGTTCACCGCGGGACGTTTCGACGAAGCGACGCCGGAGACGACTGCCTGGTACCAGGGCCTTGTTCCCGGGGCCTCGTTGGCAATCCTCGAGACGAGCGCCCACATGACCATGTTCGAGGAGCCCGAGGCGCACGTCGCGATCATTCGCGAGTTCCTGAATGGTGTCGAAAACGGGGTGTGAGTTACAGTGGCGGGCCCTGAAGGGCGCGCCACCAGCTCGTTTGTGCGAGGCAGCCAGAGCCCGCAGACCTGAGTCTCCCGCAGGCGCAGGTTAGCGAATTCAGCGATTTCCCAGCAAAGACAGTGGTGCAATGGTGAACTTGGCACCTTTCCATGGGCACGCCAGTGGCACCCTGGGAAACAAGACCCTCTGTTAGAATATAGGTTCTTGGCCGGGGATCTGTTGCCTATTTCTGCTATGCCGAGTATCTTTTCCGGCTTACCCCAGGCCGGCTGGGATCTCCTGTCCCTGGCAGAGAACGGTTCTTTCCGCCAGGTTGATTACCCCATCCCCCAGAGGGTCAAAAAAAGCCGTTACCCTCTGCGCATCTTCCGTTATTGGTTGGGCTACCATTTGCTGAAAATGGAAAAGAGGATGCAGGATCGTCCATTGAAAGTCTGCGAGATCGGGGTTGATGAGGGGCAGATGCTGCGTTTTGTCAACGGTGCCCTCGAGACGGAAGAACCCGGGCAGGGCGGTTCCAGACCTGAACCCAAAGATTATTATTCTTCTTGGACCGGGGTTGATGTCAGGATGTCCAAGAATAGACTTTCGGGTTACGGTTATACCGGTCTGGTCGAGTGCGATGTGGAAAAATCCACAGATTGGTGTGCTGCAGACTACGACGTGGTGATTATGTTTCACCTGCTTGAACACCTCTATGAACCGGAAGCATTTTTCAATCTTGTTGCCGAGAGGCTCAAGCCGGGTGCGCTGGTTTTTGTTGGTTTGCCCTCAAACCCTCACCTGCTCATTCCCCTTCGTCAGAAGATGTTACGTAAGGGTTTGCGCAAGGGGTATGACCATGTCAGCGCATTCTCCGTGCGCCGTGCCAGGAAGATGACTCGATCAGCCGGTCTGCGTTTAGATTTCATGAGCGGCGCCTATTTCATACGCTGGGACGGCGGTTTCCTGGAGAATTACAGCTGGTGGTTTCGGTTGAACGTGGTCTTCGGAGGACTGTTCACGAGTTTTCCCTCAGAGATCTACATGGCGGTGCGAAAGATTTAGCCCATCCGCATCCGTGCCACGTGCATACTTCCACGGTCGTTGATTTGTGAGAGGAGCTTGTTTGAATCTCATCAACAACACCTGACGCATTGATCGGACCTGGCTCGCTGTGGAAAGGCGGAAAGAACCATGTGGACCAAAAAATCCACTGTGCGCGCCGGTGCAGCAATCGCTGGAACGATTGTCGGTTGGGGGTTGATCCGACTTCTCTTCCCCGTCCTCGATTATTATCCGCCAACGAGCCTGACAAGCGTTCTCGAGCGGAGCTGGTTCGTTGACGCCGGAATCCGTAAGGTCGCGATGTGCCACCGTCCAGACAGCGAACGCCGAAGCCGTGGCTGGCCATTCTCCTGGTAGCTTGCGGATTCGCTGCGTTTCACACGCTGGGCGCAACATTGCTCGCCGACCGATTTGGCCCAGCATCGAGTCTTTTGTTCGTCCCGACCAACGCACTGCAATTCGCACTGCCGGCGTTTCTCGGGACGTGGGCTGGGGGGATGTATGCGGTTCTTCGCGATGGCCCGGCATTCGAGACCGCTTGGAGGCGGGCCGCGTTTTTCGCCTTCGGGGTCTTTGGATTCTGCTGGACGTGGTTTCACATGTTTCTTGTGATGATCGATTTGGCCGGCGTGCACGAGCATCTGCGCCATGGAGTAGACCGTCCGCGCGGAGCCCGGGTGGAGCTCGAGACAGTAGTCCAGAACTTCGATGGCTTCCGTGAACCGCCGCTGCCGCCCGAGCC
>CBDTWX010000443.1:0-4938 GCA_965364305.1 uncultured Thermoanaerobaculia bacterium | reverse complement strand
GTCATCTTCGCGGGCGAGCATGGCCAACCAGACTTGGAGATCGCCGGCCAACCACCAGCCGAGACCGGACCACACGGCCAGATGGATCAGCAGTGCGGCAAAATCGACGGCCGCAAAGTGCGGCCAAGGGATTCGGACCACACCGCAGGCGACGAGCCAGGCGCCTCGACCCAGGGGCAGTACTCTGGCCGGCACCAGCCCCAGGAGTGCGGCCGGCGATTCGGACAGCCGGTCGGTAACCACCGCAAGACGCGTTTCGATGCGCGGAAAGCGTCCTAGGCGTGGACGCAACCAGCGACCCCCCAGATAGAGCGACTGGTCGGTCACAAAGTGGCTGAGCGTCGCGACACCGAGAATCATCGCGGCCGCTTTCGGCGTTTCGCTTCCTGCGGCGAGCACGCCGATGGCCACCATGAAGAGCTCCTCAGGTATCCAGTGACCGACGATTCGAATCAACGGCGGTAATGCGAGTGCCACGAGGAGGGCATGGGGACCGAGCAAGGTGATGAAGTCGGCAAGGGCTTGCACAACGAGTCAAGTATATCGGATTTAGTATTTCGGAATTCGGAATTCCCACCTGCCCACCCGAGGAATAAACCGGTGCGCGCTTCTTGCTTCGAAGTGACGGGTGCCACTCTTCGCATTGTTCGACGACGCCAGGTTTCCAGATCGAGAATCGACAAAGTCGAACGATGCGAAGGTTGGCACCTGTGTCGTCGATGTCCCCCTACGCTCCTCACTGGGTTTCTTCCGCGCCACCGCGTTGCCACCAATCGGTCGCTGACGCAGTCGGCGTTTTCTGACGCTGGTTGCTGCCGACTGCCCCTGCCGCTGACGCTGTTCCTGGCTCGGACGCGGACACGGACGCAGGTTCATCGATCACGAGCACGAGCACGGAGAGGGGACGAAGATGGGCGCGGAGACGAAAAATAGTCAGTATGTGGAACGGGGCGAGGCGGCCAAGAGCTCCTTGGTGTAGGGATGGTCGGGGTCGTGAAGCACGCGGTCGGTAGGGCCGGTCTCGACGATCTTGCCGCGGTGCATCACGCAGACCCGTTCGCAGACCCGGCGGACGACGCGGAGGTCGTGCGATATCAGAATCAATGCCAGACCGTGCCGGTTGCGAAGGACTGACACGAGATCGAGGATCTGCGCCTGTGTGCTGGCGTCAAGCGAGGAGACCGGTTCGTCGAGGACCAAGAGTCGTGGCCCGGGAGCGAGCGCACGAGCGATCGCAATTCGTTGGCGCTCGCCGCCGGAAAAGGACTCCGGGTACTGCCGCATCGCATCGACAGCCAGGCCGACCTGCTCGAGCATGTCAGCAACCCTCTTTCGCCGCTCCGAGATCGTGCCGATCTGGTGGGCATCCAGTGGTTCGGAAATGATCTTGCCGGTTGTGAGGCACGGGTCGAGAGAGGTGCTCGGGTCCTGGAACACGGCCTGAAAATGACGGCGCAGAGGCCTCACGACCGACTCCGGAAGGTCGCTGATGGGCGTCCCGTCGAAAACTACGGTGCCGCGGTCGGGCGTTTCGAGCGCCAAGAGTAGACGGGTCAGGGTGGATTTGCCGGAGCCCGATTCGCCGACGATGCCGAGGGCCTCGCCGGAATTCAACGACAGGCTGACGCCATCGACCGCCGCGCGCAGAGGCGACGCACCGCCGACCCTGCCGCGACGCCGATACCGTCGGGCGAGATCCTCGGCGACGAGCAGAGGACTATTGTCCGGCACCGGATTTCACCGTGGCTGAGGGTGCCATCACCGGGCAACGGAGATGGCGACCGGGCGCCACCTCTCTGAGCGGGGGCTCCTCATCCGAACAGCTGGGTTTGGCGACCGGGCACCGGCCCCGAAATCGACAGCCGTCAACGGCTGGTCGGCCGAAATCGGCACGTGGCGCGCTTCCTTTCTTCCCGTGATTTACCCGACCTTCGGAAGCCGATTCGAGAAGCATTCGGGTGTATGGATGGAGCGGGTCACGGAACAACTCCTCAGTCGACGCCTCCTCGACGATGCGCCCGGCGTACATCACGGCCACCCGCTCGACCAAACCCTCGACGACCAGGAGATCGTGGCTGATCAGCAACAGGGCGAGCCCGTGGGTGCCGGTGAGATTTTCGAGAAGCTCGAGTACGCGTGCCTGGGTCACGACATCGAGGGCCGATGTCGGTTCATCGGCGATCAGGCAACGTGGCTCGCCGGCCAGCGCGAGGGCGAGCATCGCTCGCTGCGCCTCGCCTCCCGAAAGCTCATGCGGATAGGACCGCGCCACCGATTCGGGATCACCGACCGCCGCCTCTGCCAGCAGCTCTCGCGCTCGATGTCGGGCTGCCGACCGGCATGCTCGGGTGTGGGTCCGGATCGTTTCTATCAGCTGAAAACCAACCGTATAAACGGGGTTGAGGGCCTCCACCGCTTCCTGAAAAACCAGACCGACCTCCGCGCCACGGATCCGGCCAAGCTCACTCGCGGAGGCCGAAGTGACCGTGACGCCCGCGCTCACGGTCGTCCCAGAGAGGACCGTGCCAGGCTCGGGAACCAGGCCGAGGAATGCCAGAGCGGTCAGGCTCTTGCCGCTGCCGGATTCACCGACCAGAGCGACCCGCTCGCCATCGGCGACTGTCAGCGTGACGTCTTGGACGACATTCTTCCACCCGCCGTCCCGCGCCGGAAAGGCGATCGTCAAATCCGTCGCCTGGAGAACTGGCTCAGCGCGCATGGCGGTACAGCTGCGCAGTCGTAGCTTCCGAGTCCAGAGCGGTGAAGAGGGTTGTCAGCTTGGGAGGTTCTCCCCAGCAGTGTAGTACGGTGTCGGCAGGATCGAGGACACGGTTGCCGTCGTCCTCGAGCAGGACGATCCAACGCCCTCCGCTTTTCAGCAGGTCGCCGCGCCGGATCTCGTCCTGCCATTTGAGCGGCCGACCGGCGCGCTGCAGCCGATCGTCCGATACCGCGACTTCGCCAAGCGGAGTCAGCGTTTCGGGATCCAACTCCGGAACGCCGGACACCGCAATCGCCGCGAGAGTCCAGCCCGAGACTGCGAGGCGGTCGGCAACGAGGTCGGTGAACCGACGGCCGAAGGCATTTTTCGTGACGTCGTTCCAGGTTCCGGGCGGATCATCAACGGGCTCGAACCCGGGAAGGCCAAAGAACTCTCCGACTGTCTGGTTGATTTCTTCGCCGAGGTCGAGCCCTCGAAAGACCGTCGGAAATGCAGGGTCCAGGAGGTGCTCCACACCGAGCGTCGTGGCGGTGCTGAGCGGCCGGATGTCCTTCTGCTTTTCCACAACCTCGGCTCGGGCGTACAGGCGTACGGTACCGGGACGTTTTTTTTCGCCTTCAATCTGCCGGCCGATGTGATCATCGTTGTGGGCGTCCGGCAGTCTGGTCGCTCGCAGACCACGGCCCATTTCCGGGGCGAGATAGCTGCGGTAGCGAAGACGTTCTCCGGCTTCGCTTGCGCTCAGCCTGCCTCCGAGAATCGTGCTCTCGACCGAAAACCAGAAAACTCGGACCAGGCGTTCGCTGTCGGGCCACTCGCTGGATTGGATATGGCTCACCGGCCGCTCGTCGATGACCATTTCGGCGACGGGAGCGAGCCACTGGTCTTCTGACCCAGCGCGCGAGAGGCGGAGGGCGAGGGCCACCTCGACGGTGCCCTCGTCATCGACCCGGCGAGGACCTGTGCGGAATACCGGGTCCTCATCGGTTGCCATGACGATCCTCGCCTCGGCGATCACCGGCCGGCGTTGTTCACGAATGTGCTCGATGGCGAGCGGAAGAGCGATCAGCGCCACCAGGACGGCGAAGATCGCGGTCGGCAGTTTCCAGTCCGATGCCATAGGCGAATTGTAGCTTGGTTGTCAGCCGGCGCCCGTCGTCGATGGTCTATGATCTGCTCGTGCATCGGCGGAATCACATCGACACGCGGCGGCGCAACGCTCGTGGGACAGCGGTCGTGATATGAGTGGGGCCGTGGCAGGGATCGTAGTGGTTCATTTCGGCGAGCCCGAACCGACCCTGCGATGCGTCGCTGCGGTGACCGAAGATCCGTCGGATGTCGAGCGAAAAGTCGTCGTCGTAGATAACTCGGCAAATCTCGCCTCCGGCATCTTCGACGCTTCGGTGACGCTGCTCGCTCGTCCGGACAACCCGGGCTACGGCGCCGGTGTCAACGACGGTTTGGAATGTGTAGATCGCGACAGGGACTGCACCCTGTATATCGCGCTCAACAACGATTCGGTGATCCGGCCGGGGTTCCTGGCCGAAGCGGCACGTGCCGTCGAGGTCGGTGTCGGCGCCGCGGGCGGACCGATATGTTCGTCGGCCGACATTCCGAGTGTGTGGTACGCCGGCGGCGGGATCAACTTCGTCACCGGTACGGTGTGGCAACGAAGGTCCGGAGCAGCCGTGTCACGCCGTCGAGATGTGGGGTTCATACCCGCGACAGCGCTTGTTTTTTCCCCGATCGCATGGCGTGAGGTTGGAGGTTTTGACCCGCGGTTTTTCCTCTACAACGAAGATCTTGATCTCTGTCTGCGTCTTCGGCGGGCGGGCTGGCGTTTGGTCTTCGAACCCGGCATGCTCGCCGAGCATCGCCTCGGTGGTACCACCGGTTCGGACGAGTTCTCCCCGCTGTATCTGGAGAACATCACCGCGACACGCATCTTGCCCTTCACATCGCGACCCTATCGGCTCTATCTCGCCGTCATCCACACCGCCTACAATATTTTCCGAGTTCTCGGTCTCGCACTGCGCCGCGGCCTTGGGGGCGGAGCTCATATCTCGGCGGTCGTCCGAGGTCATGCCAGGGCTCTGAAAATGGTGTTTCGGTAGCCCGTCTCAGTCGCGGGAACGATCGATCGCGCTCCGGTAGGTCTCCTCGAGAAGCTCCGCCACACGCTCGGAACGGTGGCGGGTCGCCAGAATCTTGCGACC
>CBDTWX010000442.1:0-4959 GCA_965364305.1 uncultured Thermoanaerobaculia bacterium | reverse complement strand
TCTGGAATCGATTGTCGGCCACGGAAAGGAGCGGGTCACTCGTGGCGCGGGGGCACGGGGTCGTAGCCGCCCTTGTTGAACGGGTGGCAGCGCAGGATCCTGCGCACGGCAAGCCACACGCCATACAGACCGTGGGTCTCGATCGCTTCGGCCGCATAGACCGAACAGGTCGGCTCGAACCGGCAAGCCGGCGGCATGAATGGCGAGATAAATCTCTTGTAGAAGCGTGCGGGAGAAGCGACAATGCGCCAAAACATACTCATTCTCAGGCTACAGTATTCTACTCGCTCACTGGAGGTTTCAGCATGAGCCACAATCGGCAGATCATCGCCACCACCGAAGCGCCGGGGGCGGTCGGTCCGTACTCGCAGGGCGTTGCCACCGACAGTATGGTCTTCACCGCCGGTCAAATCCCGATCAACCCCGCCACCGGGAAGGTGGAAGCCATCACCATCGAGGACCAGACCCGTCAGGTATTGCGAAACATCGACGCGGTGCTGCGCGCCGCCGGCAGCGGTCTCCACAGGGTGGTCAAGATGACCGTCTTCATGACCGACCTCGGGGACTTTCAGACCATGAACGGGGTCTACTCCGAGTTCTTCGAAACCAGCCCACCGGCACGCTCCGCCGTACAGGTGGTCGCCCTGCCGCTCGGGGTGCAGATCGAGATGGAAGCTGTAGCCCTGACGGGCTAAATTCGGAATTCGGAATCTGGAATTCGGAATGCCGCCCACCCACCCGAGGCTTGAAATCTGAGGACATGAGGGTGGTTGGAGCTGGTCGCTGCAGCTGACCGCTGCTCCTGATGTCTGGCACTGTCGCCGTTAGCCCGTACTTCTCACCAGGTTTCGTGACGAGGGCGGCGAAGCGCAAGTATCCGTTGGGTTTGTCGTGAATCGGGCGACGCCGTCGTAGTTGCGCTACGTCAAGGAGCACGATGTGCGACAAGCACGACGGGACGCCGTGATTCGCCGTCCGTAGTAGACGCCTGGTGAGAAGTACGGGTTAGCTGGCGCTGATCCTGACGGCAGCGGGTGGGTGGAAATTCCTCATTCCTCATTCGGGTCCGAGGTCTACTCCAACACGTGGATGTTCCTTGCCGCACAAATCTCTTTGAGTTTCTTCGGCCACACCGTGACGGTGACCTCGCCGAGATGCGCCGTGCGCAGGAGGTACATGTACGTCCGTGCCTGGCCGATACCGCCACCGATGGACAGCGGAATCTCGTCGTTGAGGATCGCTTGATGGTAGGGCAGCTTCAGAAAATCGAGCTGTCCGCTCATTTGAAGCTGCACTTTCATGGTTTCCTTGGTGACCCGGATGCCCATGGAGGTGAGCTCGTGGCGGCGTCGAGTGACCGGATTCCATACCAGGATGTCACCGTTGAGGCCGTGCATGGGACGGCCGTCGGCCGACACCGTCTCTGTGACCCAGTCATCATAATCGGCAGCGCGCATCTCGTGCGGGTAGCCGTCGGCGAGCGGCCAGCCGATGCCGTAAATGAAGATCGCGGGATGTTCCTGGATGATTCTGGTTTCACGCTGCTTGCGCGGCAGATCGGGGTAGCGCTCCAGGATCTCTTCGGCGTGGATGAACTTCAGCTCTTTCGGAATATCCGGGTACCGGTCACTCCGAAGCTCGGGGAAGAGCCCTCGGACGTGCTGCCCGGCGTCATAGATGACTTTCCAGATTTTCCGTACGGTGTCGGTCAGGTAGTCGAGATTCCGCTGCTCCGGGGTGATGACCTTCTCCCAGTCCCACTGGTCGACGTAGGACGAGTGATCATGGTCGAGGAAGTAGTCCTTGCGCACTGCGCGCATATCGGTGTTGATTCCCTCCCCCACGCGGCAATCGAACTGTGCCAGCGCCATCCTCTTCCACTTGGTGGCCGCCTGCACGACCTGCGCCTGGATAGGACGGTCGAGGCCGAGCCCGCACTGGAAATCGATAGGCGTCCGTGAACCGTCCCGGTCGAGATAATCGTTGACACCGCTGTCGCGATCGACGATCAGCGGCACCTGCACCATGCTCAGGTTGAGCTCCTCGCAGAGGTGTTTTTCGATGTACTGCTTGACCTCGTACACCGCCTTCATTCTTTCGAGGGGAGATTGCAGAGGTTCGTAATCCGTCGGAAGGATCTTCTCGACTTCTTCATAGGTGCTGATACCGGGGCCCGCCAGGTCCGCCTTCTTGTCGTTCATTCGTTCTCCTTTTGTGATGGTGGTTCATTCTTCTCCAGGAACCGCAACGGTTGTATTGATCCCCGGGCCCAGTGTCAAGTTCGTTGGGATTTTCGGCAGTCATTTCTGCCTGAGGTATACGTCCTGGGGGCGAAGCACGGCGCACGGTTGGGAATTGACGACGTACGTGTCTTTCACCAGCGCCAGGTTTGAAGGCCGGAACAAAGGGAGGAAGACAAAGCTCGCATCGAGCATCGTCAACGTCTCCTGGAGACGTTCCAGCCGAAGGTCGGATCTGGGCTCATGGGCGGCCTCCTCGATCAGTTCATCGAGAGACGGGTTCGAAAAGGAAGTTCCATTGAAGGTCCCGAGACCACGCCGTGGATCGCTGCTGTGGGCTATGGAATCGAGAAAGGGCGAAGCGTCGGCAATTCGAAAGGTCCAGGAGAAGACGTACGCCTGATTTGACGCCTCCTCAATGCGTTGGTAAAAGGTGTCGATTCGATGGGCCGTTGTCTCGACCCGGAACCCGACATCCGTCAGGAAACTCGCCAGAGGGCCCATCATCGCCTCGTATCGCTCGGCGTACTCGATTCTCAGAGTGGTTCCCGGCCGGCAGCCGGCGGATGCCATCAATTGCCGGGCGCGGGTCGGATCGCGGTCTCCGCGGCGGTGTTCTGGGGAGAACCCGAAGACTTCCGGCGGTACGATCGACCGCGCCGGTTCCGCGGTCCCCTCGGGAAAGACCGACTTGACCAACGAGTCACGGTCGATGGCCAGATCTACCGCCTGACGGACCCGAGAATCGTCCAGCGGGGGTATCGACACGTTGAGAGCAAGGTAGGTGGTGGTCACCGCCGGGCTTGCCACGACGCGCCAAGAAATGTGCGGTTCGTGGTCACGGACATAGCTCACCGTGACAGAGGTCACCACATCAAGCTCTTCCTGGTGAAGCAGCTCTCCGAGGCGATCATGATCAGAGACGAACTGGATGCTCAGCTCGGCGAAATCCGCCGCCCGTCCCCAATAGTCTTCCCAACGCCGCAGCACGATGGGCCCCTCGATCGATCCCACCAGCCACCTGTAAGGGCCCGTGCCTATCGGGACAGAGGGATCGAAGCTCCGCGGAACGATCGCCACCGACTCGAGCCTGGTCAGGAGAAGCGGTGCCGGCCTGTTGGTGAGGATCTCGATCATCCCGGCTTCTTCCGGAAGCACCCGCACCTGATGGATCTCATGAAGCTGGTGACCGACGACCCTGCTCGACCGTGCGCGCACGATCGAGGCCACGACGTCCGCCGCCGTCAGCGGACTCCCATCGTGAAAGCGGACGTTTTCACGAACGTGGAGGAGCCAGGTCGTTTCGTCCGGTGTTGTCCAACGATCGGCGAGCCAGGGACGAACCGGAAGACCGTACTCGCAGTGGACCAGCGCCTCGTAGACCGCCGAGTGAACCGACCGCGTCACCCTGTCGGAGTGGGCGTGCGGGTCCATGGTGACGATCTCGTGCGGGTAGGCCATACGGAGCTCCCGCTCTTCAGATGGCGCGCATCCGAAGATGAGCAGAAGCGCCGCCGACATGATCCCCGCAGCACGCATCAGCCAACCTGTTTTCGAATCTTCGGATGTGTGGCCCGACCTCACCACTCCGGAGTCGAGACGGTCGTTTTCGACGATTGATCCATTCGACACGAAAGCGCGCCCCCCCTGTATGCCGGAGCATGATACACGCACCCAATTTCCGATTTCGAATCCGAGATTCGAAATCGGAAATTGGAGTTCCCCACCCACCCGCCCGATGCTCGATTTTCATGCTCGACCCGCGTCACGGGTAGTTCAAAGCGGCCGCGACAGGGATCGAATCAGCAACAGGTGACAGCGCCAGCAGCCAGTGAGGGGGGCTGAATCATGGGCAGCGAGACGCGTTCACCACAAAACCTCCTGTTGTGGTGCTGGCGTCTCGCCTGCACGGGTGGGCGGCATAGCCCCACAGCCCCACGGCGCCATAGCCACGGTTGGGTCGGTGGGAAGATCTCGCATCTCGCGTTTGGGCGGGCGGTCGGAAATTCAAAATTCATAATTCATAATTCCTCATTCACCCGACTGTATTGATGAGGGTGCCGATGTGCTCGATCTCCACCTCGACGGTGTCGCCCTTCTCGAGCGGGCCGACACCGGCCGGAGTGCCGGTCATCACCACGTCCCCGGGCTCGAGGGTCATGACCTGCGTGATATATGAAATCAGGAATGCCGGCGGGAAGACCATCTGATCGGTGTCGGCCTTCTGGCGAAGCTCGTTGTTGACCCGACAACTCAGTCCGAGATTGCAGACCTCCTCCTCTCCCATTCCGGTCACCAGCCAGGGTCCGAGGGGACAGAAGGTGTCAAACCCTTTACCCCGGGTCCACTGGTTGTCGCGGCGCTGAAGATCTCGCGCGGTGACGTCATTGCCGCACGTCACGCCAAGGACGAAGCCCCAGGCATCATCCGTGGAAACCTGGGAGGCTCGCGAACCGATCACCATGGCAAGCTCTGACTCGTGCTCGACCTGACTCGAAAGGTCCGGCAGAACGATCGTACCGCCCGGTGAGAGCACAGCGGATGGAGGTTTGAGAAACAGCAGCGGCTCCGACGGCACATCGGCCCCATGCTCCGCAGCGTGGGCAGTATAATTGCGGCCGACACAGACGATCTTGCTCGGCGTCGCCGGCGCCAAGAGCTCGACTTCCTCGAGCCGGGTGGCGCGGGTCTTGAAGACCGCCCCGCCGATAAACGACTT
>CBDTWX010000441.1:0-4967 GCA_965364305.1 uncultured Thermoanaerobaculia bacterium | reverse complement strand
CACGTCACCTCGAACCTTTCGCTTCGAACGCTGGTGAATAGTCCGGGCTAAAGATTGACCTGCCCTCACCTCGCATCCTCGTGAATCGTGCGGGGCAAATGAGATAAGCGGGTTAGAATGGATATGTGTGCCGCCCCTCCGGCTCGTTAGGCAAACGCCCCGGCCCGCCTCGGTGAGCCCTGATGGGTGGATGGCGAGGATGGGATGATGGATTCGGGAGACAAGGTATGACCAAGTGGCGGGTCATGACGGTTGACGACTCGGCGGCGATTCTGACAATCATCGCCGCCTACCTGGAGGACTCCGAGTTTGAAGTAGTCGCCTCGGAGCGTGATGGCCGCTCGGCGGTCGAACGCTTCGCCGAGATCAGACCCGACATCGTGCTCCTCGATCTGATCATGCCGGGTCAGTCCGGGATGGAGACTCTGTCTCGGCTTCTGTCCATCGATCCCGACGCGTTCGTCGTGATCGTCTCGTCGCTGGGGACCGAAGAGGCGGTTCATGAGTGTTTGACCACAGGGGCGAGGAGCTTCCTTCAGAAGCCTTTCACGAAGGACGATTTCATCGGTTTCATGCGTGATCTGACGCAGGTAGCGTGAGGGAGTGCTATGAGCGCCACGTTTTTTGGCCAGTACCTCCTCTCCAAAGGCATCATTGATCGTGATGCATTGATCGACGCCATTGACGCGCAACGAAAACAGAATCTGAGCCTGACGACGCTTGCGATTCAGCACGGCTACATCGATCACGAGCAGGAACGAGAAATACTCTCACGCTATCGGACGACGGACTCCCGACTCGAGGATCTGTGTCTCGAGAGCGGGCTTCTCGACCGTCGCCAAATCGACGAGCTGATTCGCGTCCAATATTCTGACTGGATGCGCATCGGCGGAGCCTTGGTGGCGGGCGGGCACCTCTCCTTCGACGAGGTCGAGGAACACCTCCAAGTCTTTCGAGAAATCCAGCGTCGCGCCGAAGAGCGAATCGAGGCGGATTTCTCGGCCTGTAGCGAGCCGAAGACAGTCAGGACCGTGGTCACGCTCGCGATGATCCATCTCGGGAAGGTCATCGACCAGCCCGTCAAGCTTCGTTCGATCGGCCATCATGCCTGTGCTCTCGCCGCCGGACGGCGTCGGTTTGCCCAGCGATTGGTCGGTGATCGTGAGCTGCAGGTCGTGTTGGACCTTCCGCAGGAGATGGATTCGGTGGTGTCGCAGGGATTGATCGGCATGCCCCTCGAGAGCGGCAGTGAGGGGGCGATCGACGCGGTGTGCGAGCTCGTCAATATTATCGGAGGCAACGCCTGCACCCAGATGGAGGCCCTCGGCTTCAAGCTCCGGCCCGAGCCGCCATTCTCCACAGTTGAGAATGGACTCGTCACGGGGAACAGGCCCTGTTATCACGCCGAGATCCTGGCTGGGGAGGCCGAGGTAGATTTACAGGTTCTCTTGTGATGGCTTTTTCTTTTTCGTTGCGTGCGACGAATCCGGGCCGTCTCGGTGATCGGGCGGTGGCCAGTTGATTGATCGGGACCTGGTCTACGTCGTTCACCCCGAGGCCCCCGTTGCCGCCAAATTGAGCGGAGGTCTGGAAGCGGCGCAGTACGAGGTCGTCAGCATGACCTCGATCGAGGAGACCCGATCGGTCGCCAACGCCCGACAGTTCAACCTTCCCGACGCGATCCTCACCCCTCTGGCCGATGTCGAGAGCGGCGATTCGATGCTCATTTCCCTGTACCAATCGAATCCGCTGATGGAACAGATTCCGCTGGTGGTGGTGGCCACCAGCGAAGCCGATGAGAGACGTCGGGCGTTGCGAATGGGCCTGCTGAGCGTGGTGCTGCCGCCCTACGACGGCGAGGAGGTTGCCCTCACCACCAAGCTCGCCATCGAAAAACATCGATCAGATCAGCTCCTCTTCGGGTCGCTCACCCAGCTTTCGGTCCCTGATCTCCTGCAGACCGCCGAAGCGGGTCGACGCTCCGGCACGGTCACCTTCAGGCACGACGCTCGGAAGGGCATGATGTGGATGCGAGACGGGTTCATCATCGATGCTGAGATCGAGGACGAATGCCGCGGTGAGGAGGCGGTCTATGCCATGGCGGTGTGGGATACGGGCACCTTCGAAGCCAACTTCGGTGGCGTTGACGTCGAGGAGAAATTCAAAAGGCCGCCCTCGACGCTGCTGCTCGAGGCGATGAGGAGATTTGACGAGGAGAGCGCCGGTACGATTCCGCTTCCAGTCATGGGCGAGGCGGAGCATGAAATTGTCGATCTCTGTCTGGTACTTCTGAACGTGATCGCCGGATACGGCCTCAACCACGTCAACCCCAGCTTGATCCACAGACGCCTCGAGGACGCGTGGCAGGTGTTTAGCGTCGAGCATCCCCAGCTCGAGACCTTTCAGGTCACCGAGGAGGGGACGGTGATCATGGCCGGAGCGGTTCCTGAGGACTTGGACGAACGAAACCTCGCGCGAGTGGTCGGCAAGCTTGTCGCAGATTTCTTTCAAACGATGGACGTCGCCCTGGCGTGGCGTTTCACGCCCCAGCGCCTCGCTCGAATCCTCGCGCCCTGGCGGGAACAGCTCGACAATGTTGGACTCCTCGAGGAGTTGGGGATTTCGGAAGCTGTCGAGGATACCGAGGAGGAAAGCCACGAATCCGCTGGTGTCGCTGGAAAGCCAGTTCCAGTGGGCTGTCTGGTCATCGACGGTGAGGGTGTTGTCGAGGCCTATTCACAGTATGGTCCGCGCATTGGCCGGCTCGATTCGGCGGTCGTGGTGGGGAGAGATCTGAACGAGATTTTGCCGGAGAATTTAGCGGAGCTCGCCAATCGACTGATGCAACAAATTGTCGAACGGGACGACGACTCGGATGACGTGGCGATTGGCCGAGATGTCATGCTGACCGGTCATCAGCAGCACGTGGTCAGGATCGCCGTTGTTCGTCCCTCCTCGAAGAAGGGGTTTATCGTTGCGATCAACCGTCTGCGCGACCAGAGGCGCTCGCTTTCTCCCGAGATCGACCGAGATCCCTTGACCGGTTCTCTTCGGGACAGCCAGTCCGATCGCCTGCTGGTGGCAAACCAGGATTTCCTCCAGGCCTTCAAGGGTCTCTTCTCGAAGAGCCTCCGCCATCGCCACCACGAACTGCTGCAGCGCTTTGGAAAGAAATGGGGTCTGCGCCACGCGATGCGCGTCGAACACATGGTGCAGCGCGACTACCGCATGACCCTTCGCGAAATGGAATCTCAGATGGCGCTCGAAATGATGTCCGCCTCGGTGGGCGTCTTCGGTCTCGGTCGTTTCGATGCCGTCCTCGACTATCGCGAAAGCGGTCTCATTGTCATCATCCATCAGGCGAGTCCGTTCCCGGGGATATTCGAGACGACGGCAAGTGGAGCCTGCTCCATCCTCTCGGGTTTCCACGCCGCGATCCTGTCCTATCTGGCCGGGAGGAATCTCGCCGCTCGCGAGGTCCGATGCAGCAGCAGTCCTGGTCACCCGTGTCTTTTCGTTGTCGGTACCGAGGAACGGCTGACCAAGCTCGTCATAGCAGTTCCCGGATCTCCAGATCATCAACTGTTGCAGCAAATCGTCGGTGAAGCAGATCCCGGGGTCGAGCCGTGACGGATAAAAAGACGCCCCGTGCTTCTCTTGCTTCGGAGCTCGACCAGACGCAATGGGACTATCAACCCCGCAAAGATCGGAAATTCCTTTTGGCACCGCTGTCGCGGTTGCTCGGGAGCGTGGTGTGGGAGTTCCGACCAAGGCACCTCAGACCCGCGTCGGTCCAGGACAACCCCGAAATCGAGGCCGAGCCCATCGAAGAGGTCGAGTCCGCGCAAAGGGAACACGCCGTCCCCCCGAAGGAAGACCGGTAGTTCCGGCAATCAGCCCGCCCACCCGGATACGAGATACGAGATTCGAGTTCAGCCCACCCACCCAGATCCTTCGTTCGCCGGGCTCTCTCAGGATGACAAGTTGCGGCGTTGTCCTGACGATGACGCGAGAGGCCCCGACGAGCGGCGAGCCGTCCCAAGCTGTCATCCTGAGGAGGATGCGTCAGCGTCCGAGGAAGGATCTGGGTGGGCGGGTGAAACACCACGCCCGAAGGGCGTCAGTAACTCAAAACTCAAAACTAAAAACTGACGTGAAGCGGCTGAACGTCTGGATCACGCTTCCTGACTCGTCAGCCTGACGATCAACGGCTCGCCGTCGAGCTCGAAGGCGGCCTCCGCGACGAGGCTGCCCGTGACCTCATCGGAAGCCATTGCTGCCGGAAATGAAAATTCGCTCTGGGCTGGGAGGATCGTCTTCAAGTTTCCGGCGGTCACGTTGGCGAGCTCGGCGAGCACATCACGAACGTCGGTCGAAGCGAGATCGTCCTCTGTGGTGGCGAAGGCAGCGTGAGCGGCCATGACGGACGCCTGCTCGGAGCATCGTTGCACCAGGACCCCCGTAAAGCCGCCGCTGAACCTCACACCGACCGTGATAGCCTCCTGATTCGAGAGTTTTTGTTCGAGTACTCCCGGATCGGCGTCCTCGAGCTCGAGCCCGAGCTGAGTCGACCAGATGATTCGCACAACCCGCCCAAGATCATCCCCTGAAAGACTCACCTGTCGCCACCTTTCGAGACCTGATAGAAGACCGCGCGTCCGACCAATACTCGGGTGAAAAAGTCGTCGAGGTTGAGAGTCGTCTCCGCCGCGCCCAGAAGGAGGTAGCCTCCCGGCTTGAGAATTCGACGGACCCGCCGCAGCAGCTCGCGGCGGGTCTGGGCGGGTGCATCCAGGCGTCCCAGCTGAACAGGATCACGGCGGTCCAGATGCAGCCGAAGCAGACCAGGTGCGCCGGCGTCAGCTGCTCGCCGCTCCAACCCCCGATGCCAAACTGAATGGTCGGGGCGATGAACTGCATCATCCCGACGGTCGACAGGTTGAGCCGCCTGGCCGCCAGCGCGAAGA
>CBDTWX010000440.1:0-4968 GCA_965364305.1 uncultured Thermoanaerobaculia bacterium | reverse complement strand
CGGACCTCGTCGAAGAGCTGCAAGGCGGTGGTTGCCTTTCCGCGATACCCCATGAACGACCCGAAGGCGATCCTGTCGCGGTTCCCACACGCCACCGTCGCTGATCACCGACCCTGTTGGCTTGAGCTGTCATCTGTTTTTGAATACTGGCGCTGTCTTCAGCCGCTGACGACTGCCGCTGTTCCCTGTCACTGATCTCTGACTCTGTCACATGCCGCTGTGACTGAATCCTCCTTCAGAGCCCCAGCCCCGAGCCTCAAGCCTCTCCGTCATCCGAGTCGCCAAACCGGCCTGGCTTCGCACCTGCAGCCCAGTCCATTTGACGGCAGACTCCGCGCAGGATCTTGACCTCGTTGTCGGTGATCCCGGCACGGCCGAACAGGCGACGCAGTTTTCGAAGTATCCGCTGCGGAGAGTTGGGATCGAGGTAGCCGATGGTGAGGAGGCTCTGGCGGAGGTGGGCCATGAGCCCCTCGACCTTCTCCTGGGATGCCGGCTCCAGCGTAGTTGGCTGATCGCCTGATGCACCCATGCGGATGGTAGCCACCACAATGGCGACAGACTGAGCGAGGTTGAGGACGGGGAAGTCCGGTTCGGTGGGAACTCGAATCACCAGATCACAGCGGTCGAGGTGATCTCGGCTGAGACCCCGGGTTTCGTTGCCGAAGACCAGGGCGACTTCCCGGAGCCCCCTCTCGGCAAGGACCGGCACGGCTTCCAGCGGTGAAACCACCGGGAGACCGCTCCGCCCACGCCCCGATGCAGACGCAGCGAGCGCGCGGTATGGGGCTGCGGCGTCTCCGAAATGTTTCCAGCTGCGACATACGACACGCTGATCGGCTCCGCACGCCCACCGAAGGACCTCGGGTTCGTCGGCTCGTATGCCAGGCCTGACGAGCTCCAATCGCCGCACACCGAAATTGGCGGCGACCCGCATGGCGGCCCCGAGATTTCCGGCGAGCGAGGTTTCGACGAGGATCAGCGCTCCGACGGACATCGAAAGATATAATAGCTAATTGAGGTCATCGTAGTCCCATGCTGATTCCGTTGGGTCACGAGCAGAGATCGGTACGTCGGCTGCCGTGGGTGACGTTCACACTCATGGCGCTCTGCCTGCTGATCTTCGTACTCACATTCCCGGGGGACGCTCGCCGGCAGAACGAGGCCTTTGAACAGCTCGAGACGGCGCTGCAGTACTTTTTCGAACACCCATACCTCGAACTGCAGCCAAGGTTTCGCAACCTCCTTGTCAGCGAGATGGGGGAGGAAACCCTTTCGGCCCAGCTCGAGGCGATGCGAGAGGTCGGACCCGATCCGCCGTCCCTGGGGCGCGCCCTGCAACAAGAGCAGGCGCAGTTCGACGAGCTCGTTGCGGCGTTCTTCAAGACCCTCGGTCGCTCCTCGGCGAGGGCTCTCGGTCTGGTGCCGGCGGATATTCGCCTCCCGTCGGTGCTGACGCACCAGTTCGCCCACGGCGGCTGGTGGCACCTTTTCGGCAACCTTTTCATCCTGTTTCTCGCGGGACCCTTTATCGAGGACGTGTGGGGACGGCCGCTCTTCGCCGTGTTCTACCTCACAGCAGGAGCCTTCGCCGGCCTGATGTTCGTCCTCCGCTATCCGGGCCTCGACGCTCCCCTGATCGGCGCCTCGGGCGCGATAGCGGGCGTCATGGGGGCCTTTCTGATTCGCTACTGGCATACCAAGATCAAGTTCTTTTACTGGGTTTTCTTCTTCATGGTCGGCACCTTCGAGGCACCCGCCTGGCTGATGCTTCCCCTGTGGTTCTTCAAGGAGCTGTTTTTTGCGCAGGCGATGGACACCATCGCTCCGGGGCGGGGCGGCGGACCGGTCGCTTTTTGGGCGCACGTGTGGGGTTTCGCCTTCGGCGTCGTCGTCGCGTACGCGATTGCCCATTTCAAGATCGAGGAACGTTTCATACACTCGACCATCGAGTCCAAGATCACTCTGGTCGATAACACGGCTGTGGAGACCGCCGCTCAGATGGCGGAGGATGGGAATTCGGTGGGCGCTGTCGACGCTCTCAGAAAAGAACTCGCGGCGCGTCCGGACAATGTGGATGCAACGGTCGCACTATGGAACATCTGCTCTTCTCAAGAGAATGTAGCGCCGGCGGTTCCCCCTATGGTTGCGGCCATTCGGCGGGCGGTGCAACACGGCTACTCGGATTTTGTGCTCGACCACTGGGATAATCTCCTTCGAGCCGACGTTTCCGTCGAACTCGAACCACTGCTTGGCCTGCGAATCGCAGAGATCTTCGCCGACGGCAACCGGGAAGAAGTCGTGAGAGACACGCTGGCAATGATCGAGGGGCAGATAGACGACACCACACCGGCGCCGATCCAGCTTCGACTTTCCAGACTCGCGATTGCAGTGGCTTCTCCCGATGCGGCACGGATCATCGACAAGGCGTTGGCCCACCCCGATCTGCCGCCCGAGGAGAGATCCGAGCTCGCGTCGGCACGTTCGGCCCTCGAAAAGCCCACAACCGTAGCACAGGACCGGGCCGAGGGAGAGCCGGAAGAGACCCGGCACACGCTCCACACCATGACGGCAGTGCCGACCGGGATTGCGGCCGACATCCTTCATCTCGAGGTCAAGGGCAATGCCCGGACCCTGCCGTTGGACACGGTTCAGGCGGTCGCGGCGACGCTTGCCTTTCTTGACCGGGAGGAAGCCGCCGAAGTGGAACTCGTGGACCGGCAGGCCGGAGCCGACGAGCGCGGTGAGGACGGCCGAGGGGCCGGGCAGCACCTCGAGCGGCCCGCCGGCGGTGTTAGTCGATCTGCTCCTCGACTCACCTTGGGGCGATCGCAAGGCCATCCGGGCGGTGCGTCTGCTGAGCAACTCCTTTGACCCTCGCGCCCTGGTCGGCGGAGAGGACCAGATGCAGGCATTCCGTGCATTTTTGGAGATGGTGCTCGACGTGTCGGAGGCCGTTCCACTCCCCGATCCTGATTCGGCGAGGGGCAAACCCTTCAGCTCCTTCACCACGGTGGGCGCCTACGAGAGGGAGGTTCTCAGCATCAGCACCTCCTGAGTCACATGCTCTGTCTCAGGGCTCGTCTTCGCCAAATACCTCGGCGCTAAACGTTGAAATGACGGTGTCCGAGTTCCGCCAGCTTTCGGTTTCGAGGCCAGCCTTGCGGCAGGTATGAGCGAGGAAGGTCTTCGACCGCCACCTGCGGCAGGAGCAGACCGCGCGCCGCGCCTCGTTCGACCATGACGCCGTCCCGCCCGACGAGGACGTCCTCCGGTTGAGAGACCCTAAGGGGCGTCAGAGCAGAGATCTCGATCCGTGCCTTCTCGAGCTCCTCGGCGGTCAAGGGAGGAAACCGGGGGTCCTCGAACGCGGCGGCGACGGCATTGTCGCGCACCGCCCGCCACAACGGCTCCACGCCGATCACATGACCGATGCATCCCCTCAGCTGCCCGTCGATCTTGAGCGTCACAAATGCCCCACGAACCTCGCTCAAGGCGGGGGAGTCGGCTCGGGGTTCGGGAAGCGGTCGATGGCCGAGGCGAGCTGCTATCGTCTGGCGCGCCAGCACGAGGAGAATCTCGCGCTCCTCGGCTTCGAGTTGGCGTGGGCTGACGACCGAGTTCATGTATGCAGAATGCTATCGTGATGACGTGATTGTCAAACTCCCGTTCGGGATCGACCGCGTGAATATCGATCTGCGTGGTTTGCGAGTGCGAAGCCTCGCGTCGACCGCGCCACGCGGAGTCGACGATCTGAGCGGCTTGATCGGGGAGGCTCTGCTGGCGCCTGTTTCGGGTCCGTCGCTCGAAAATCTGGCACGGGGCCACGGGTCGGCCACCGTTGTCGTGCCAGATGCCACAAGGGCAGCCGGTCTCCCGGAGGTGATCCCTGTGGTGCTCGAACACCTGCAGCGCAGTGGGCTCTCCCTGGACTCGATCACCGTGCTGATCGCCAGCGGAACCCACCCGGCCGTGGGAAGGGACGCGGCCGCGGAGCTTGTCGGGCCTGCGTCGAGCGGCGTCCGAACGGTCGAGCACGATAGCAGAGCGGGAGGAGCTCTCGTCAAAGTCGGTGAACTGCGGCCCGGGGTGCCGCTGAGGCTGAATCGGGAGGCCGTCGCAAGCGATTTCCTGCTGACCATCGGCACGGTCCGTCACCATTACTTTGCCGGATTCGGAGGGGGCCCGAAGATGGTCTTCCCCGGGATCGCCGGATATGAGGAAATCCAGGCCAACCACTCCCTCGTATTGCGCCCTTCGGACGCGGGTTGGGAGCGCCATCCTCGATGTGAACCCGGCGTGCTGACCGGCAACCCGGTCGCCGAGGAGATCATGAGGGCGACTGATCATCGCCCACCCGACTGCTCGTTGTGCATGGTCGAGGGTCGCGAACGAGGAATCGCGTGGGCTGGTGCGGGACCCTGGAGGGCTGCTTTTTACGATGCGGTCGACAAGGTTCAATCGTGGTATTCGGTCGTACCCGACGAGCAATTTGATCTGATGGTGGCCAGTGGCGGGGGCGCCCCCTCGGATAGGACCCTCATTCAGGGTCACAAACCACTCGACGCGGCTTGCAGGTTCCTTGCCCCTGGTGGCGAGATCCTGTATGTCGCGGCACTCGATGGTGGTCTCGGATCCGAGGACATGGCACCGTTCGTAGACGACCCGCGACCCGATGCCATACTCCAACGGCTTGCACGGGAGTGGGTGCAGTATGGACACACGACGCTGCGGCTGATCGAGAAGACCTCCCGATTCCGGGTTCGACTCTATTCCCATCTCAATCCTGAGATCGCTCGAAAACTCGGCTTCGAAACGGTGGCGCGTCCCGAGGCCGTCATCGAAGAATGGCGCGCAGAGCACCCGGGAAGCCGGGTCGGCGTCATGCCCGGTGCTGCAGTTTACCCGATTACCTAGCCCGGACTATTCACCAGAGTTCGAAGCGAAAGGTTCGAGGTGACGTGCCCA
>CBDTWX010000439.1:0-4971 GCA_965364305.1 uncultured Thermoanaerobaculia bacterium | reverse complement strand
ACGGGACGCCGTGATTCGCCGTCCGTAGTAGACGCCTGGTGAGAAGTACGGGCTACCTGCTGATGGCGCTCGGCCGGCCCGACATCTGGCCCCGAGGCGATCTGGCGCTGGCGGAGGCGGCGAAGGAGCTCAAGGGCCTCGAGTCAAAACCTTCCCCGGCCGAGTTTCAGGCGCTGGGAGAAAGGTGGAGACCCTGGAGATCGGTGGCCGCGCGGATTCTGTGGAACCACTACCTCAATCCCCCGTGACCACGTCCCATCGTCCGGTGTCGCCAAACTCGAATCCGTCGGCAAAGATCGAGCTCACGCTGGCGAACGCGTACACGCCGCCATCGAGATCGAGGACGTACAGCTCGCCGTCCTCGTCCTCGCCGAAGGAGCTGATGTTCAGAGCCGTGTTCGCCCACTCGCCGGCCATCCATCCACCGCCATCGGGGACCCCAAACCAGATGCGACCCGAGCAATAATCGCCAAAGACATACTGCCCGTGAAACCCACCGATGATCCCGCGGTAGCGGAAGCCCCCGGATACCGAGCAACCGAGAGTGTGGTCGTAGACCAGGATCGGCAGGATGAGAGGAGCTCCGTCGCAGGGGTTGAAGTTCTGGACGACATCACCCTCCATGCAGCTCCAACCATAGTTTTCTCCGCCGGTGCTCCCGGCAGGCTGGAAATCGATCTCCTCCACCATCCCCTGACCGACATCACCGATGAAGAGATCGCCCGTCGCCCGGTCGAAGCTGAAACGCCACGGGTTGCGAAGTCCGTAGGCCCAGATCTCGTCGAGCGCACCGGCGTCGCCGACAAATGGGTTGTTCGCCGGCACGGCGTACGGAAAGCCGCCATCGACGTCAATCCGCAGAATCTTTCCCAGGAGGGTTTCCAGATCCTGGCCACGCGCGTTTGGGTCTTGCGCCCCGCCGCCGTCACCGAGCGCGATATAGAGAAAACCATCGGGACCGAAGTGGAGGTCCCCCCCGTTGTGGTTCGAGGAATCCTGGGCGATCGTCATCAGGATCGCTTCGCTCGCAGGTGACGCGATATCGGGGTCCGCCATCGAAACCTGGAAACGAGAGATCCGGGTGACGTCGGGGTTTTCACCAGGAGGGTCGTGAATATAGTTGACGTAGAAGTAGCCGTTGTTGGCATAGTCGGGGTGGAAGGCGAGGCCGAGCAATCCCTGCTCGCCGCCGGTACTGTCGACGAGGCTTGTGATATTGAGGAAGTCCGTGCCGAGCACAGCTCCATCGTCGATGATCCTGATTCGGCCAGCCTGCTCGACAACGAAGAGGCGACCCGAGCCGTCACCGGCGTGGGTCACCACCACCGGGCGGTTGAAACCGTCAACCACTAACTCGAGAGCGAGGTCCGGAGGCGGGTCGGAGGCCGCAGCCGATGCCCCGGTCAAACACACCGCGGCGACCCCGGCGAGTATCTCCGCCGCCGACACCCCACGTTTCCGAAAGTTTCGCATGAATTCGCCCTCCGCTTCCCTCTCTCTTAAATGATACTGAATATCTCTTATTCCGTTCGCAGTGATCCCCGTCACCTGTCAAATCGGTCACCTGTTAGACTTTTTGAGCTGCAAACGAACGAGCAATGTCATGACGACTGAAACGACACATTTGCGGAACACGATCCGCGAAGTCATTTTCGAGGCCGACACCCCCGCGGGCAAGACCTTCGACGTCGCACTGATGGTGATGATCATCCTCAGCGTCGTCGCGGTGATGCTCGAAAGCACCACGACGATCGAGGCAAAGTACGGCGACCTGCTCAGGTCCTTCGAGTGGGTGGTCACCATCCTCTTCACGATCGAATATCTGCTGCGCCTCTACTGTGTTGGCAAACCTGCCCGCTATGCACGGAGCTTTTTCGGCATCGTCGACCTGATGGCCATCCTCCCAACCTACCTCAGCGTGATCATCCCCGGCGCCCAGTCCCTGCTGGTGATCCGCGCCCTGCGACTGCTTCGGGTCTTTCGGGTGCTCAAGCTGGCCCATTTCGTCGGCGAGGCCTCGGAGCTTCGCGCCGCCCTGCGAGCCAGCGCCCGCAAGATCATCGTCTTCCTCGGCGCGGTCCTCACCATCGTCGTCATCGTCGGCTCGCTGATGTACCTGATCGAGGGCGAGGAGAACGGCTTCACCAGCATCCCGGTCTCGATCTACTGGGCGATCGTGACCATGACCACCGTCGGATATGGCGACATCGCGCCCCAGACCACCCTTGGCAAGATCCTCGCATCCGCCATCATGATCATGGGTTACGGCATCATCGCGGTGCCCACCGGCATCGTCAGCGTCGAGCTCGCGGGGGTCACGAGGCGCAGGATCACCACCCAGGCCTGTCCCGAGTGCGGCGCCGGGGGACACGACCTCGACGCCGTTCACTGCAAGTACTGCGGCGGGAAGATATAACCCCTCCCACCCAACCTCAAGCTCGTGCCATTCTCCGTCTCCGTCCCCGAGGGCGCGACAGCTGCATTCCCCCGTTTTGTTAGGCTGTCTAATTAGAGTTAGGCTCTTGACGAGGCAGCTGATGATATGTACAATATACCTGTACATGTGCGATAGGAGGCGATTATGCCAACAGTGACTACCTACACAACCGCAAGAGCCACTCTTGCCGCGCTCTGCGACGAGGTCGCCTCGACTCGCGAGCCGGTCATCATCCGGCGTCGAAACGCGGAAGATGTTGCGCTGGTTTCTGCGGACGAACTTGAAAGCCTCCTTGAAACGGCCCACCTCTTGCGCTCTCCGAGGAACGCGGAGCGGCTCCTTGCTGCCCTCGCGAGAGCTAAGAGCAACAACCTGTCGCCGTCTTCGATCGACGACCTTCGGAAAGAACTCGGGCTTGGCCAAGAAGCGAAGTAAGGGCGCCAAAGGCGCGGCCCCTCGTGAATGGGTGGGGGTTTTTCAGCCCGAGTTCATTGAGGACTTGAAGTTCTGGGTTAAGACGAACAGAAAAATCGCCCTCCGCGCCATGAACCTCGTGCAAGCAGTGATGCGTGACCCGTTTTCGGGTATCGGAAAACCGGAACCGCTCAAGTACCTGCCCAGCGGTACATGGTCACGTCGGCTCACCGAAGAGCACCGCATCGTATACCTAGTCAGTGACCGACGAATCGATTTTCTTCAGGCGCGATATCACTATTGATGCCTGACACCTCATTCCAGCGGACCCGAGTCCGCGGCGGCGCGGCCCCGGTCCGCTGAACTCGAAACGTGAGGCAGACGGATCAACTCATGGGACCCTTCATATGACCATCGCGTTTCTGGTATTCGTCGCTCTGTCTTTTGCGGCTATTTTCCCAGCCTATTCGGTTTCCTGCCGGCGAGGACCGGAATCGCGGTTGCTGGTTGTCGCGCCGTTACCGGCAGTGGCGGTCTGGATGGCGGTGACAGCCACTGGATACGGTGCCCAGAGTCTGTCCAACATCGTAGAGGTCTTCGCAATTTTTGGCCTCGGTGTCGTCCTTGCCTACGTCAAGGTGTTCGCAATCGACACGGTGCGCGATGGAGCTCGCGCATCGACTTATTGGCTGGCAGGCCTGTTGGTGGTCTTGGCACTCGTTCTCCGTATGACGATGCCAGTTCTTCCGGAATGATCCAGAACATGTCGAGCCAGGATGACCCATGAAAACATGACAACCCTGCGTCGCATCGTTGCACTTCTCTGGATCATGGTGCCTCCGGTGTTTCTTTCGGCTCTGATTCACCTGTCCGATCCGGATATCGGCGGCTGGCGGGCGTTGACCTCGTACTCCGTTGTCTGGTCGGTGTTGTTCTTCGGAATCCTCGCGGCGGCCTTTGCCGCCTACTGTCTGGTGATTCTCCTTGAGCAGGGGTGCGTGGCGTTTGTCATCGCTTCCGGCCTCTTCGCCGCGATCTCCGGTTTTGTTCTCGCTGCGCTTGGATCGGGCGCGGCCACCGCTCTCGGTCTCATTTGGAGCTTCATCGGGAGCGCGGCGCTGGTTTTCATGATCGTGGTGTCCGCTGTGGTCCCGTCCGTTGTCCTCGGATGGCCGCAAGCCTTGACTCGCAAGGAAATCGGCCCGGAGATGCGGAAAGGTGGTCTTCGGTGAATATTCCGTTGTTTGCCGGCGGCGCGTTGGCGACACTGCTCGGTGCGGCCCATTCATTTCTCGGTGAAAAACTGCTTCTGGGTCCTCTCTTTCATCGGAGTGATCTCCCGAAGCTGCTGGGAAGCCGCACCTTCGCCAGGCGAACCCTGCGATTCGCGTGGCACCTCACAACAGCGCTTCTGGCGGGGGTCGGCCTGACGCTGATCGCCCTGTCGTTTTCGCAGATCGAACCGCAGACGATCTGGATTCTGCGGGTCCTCTCCATGATCTTCGTCGCGTGCTCGGCGATCTCGGTGGTCGGTGCGCGGGGAAAGCACTTCTCCTGGTACGTGTTCCTTTTGATTGCGGCCGGCGTGTGGTTGGGCTCGTATTGAATCACATCCAACCCGACGAGCCGTGCCGTTCGGGATCCGGTCCCCGGGGAGCCCAGCCGATCTAGGTTCATCAGAAGCTGCCACCCCCCAAAGTGAATCAAATTCCGGCCGGGGCCGCACGGCTCTCGCGACAACCCTGGTGACGCCTCCTCCCCCGCCGCAGTAGATTCCGTGGCGCCAGTCAACCCGGTGTTTTTCGATGGACGGGCCGGTCGGAGCGCGTACACTGTAGGTCCCGACCCGGGTCGGTCAAACCACCGGCTGGAGAAACAACAATATGAGCGACAGGGCGTTTCAGGATTACTACCCGGACGATGTGAGCCACTGTTACGGCTGCGGGCGGCTCAACGAGCACGGTCTGCAGCTCAAGAGCTACTGGGACGGCGAGGAAACCGTGGCCACCTTTCGCCCCAGGGCACACCACACTGCGATTCCAGGCTATGTCTACGGCGGCCTGATCGCGTCGCTCATCGACTGCCACGGGACCGGGACCGCCGCTGCGGCGGCCTACAGC
>CBDTWX010000438.1:0-4994 GCA_965364305.1 uncultured Thermoanaerobaculia bacterium | reverse complement strand
CCGCCGTTGAGCATCCAGACCCGGAGGAGGCGGTGCAACGGGCCGCCGAAGCGGTGGTAGCCGGTGTCGATATCGACCGGTTGCTGGCTGCGGCGCAGTGGGCTCCCGAGCTCGAACTCATGCCGGCCGAGACAATTGTCGATCAGGTCGCGGTGACCATCGCCTACCTCGAAGGAGAGGCCTTCAGCTTCTACTACGCCGAGAACCTCGAGCGACTGCGGTTGGCCGGCGTACAACTCGTGCCGGTCGACCCCGCCAACGCCAGCGAGCTGCCGGAGGCTGATGGACTCTATATCGGTGGTGGTTTCCCGGAGGTCCATGCGGCCAGGCTGGGTTCCAACACCGAGTTCACCGCGAGCATCCGGACCGCTGTGGATGCCGGAATGCCGGTTTACGCGGAGTGCGCGGGTCTGATGTACCTCGCCAGCGAGTTGGTCGTCGACGGTGTTCCTCACCCCATGGCAGGTGTCCTCGACCTCGTCGTCGAGCAACGACCGACACCTCAGGGACACGGCTACGAGGTGGCGGTGGTCGACCAGGACAATCCATTCTTCGCCGCCGGAACCCGTCTCGTCGGTCACGAGTTTCACTATTCGCGGCTGGTGAGCGGTGCCGACCGTGAGCACAGCGTACTAAGGGTCGAACGCGGGACTGGAATCGGTGACAACCGAGACGGTATATCCAGGGGCAGAATCTTCGCGTCCTATCTTCACCTCCACGCCGGCGCGAGCCCGGGGTGGGCGGACGGCTTTCTCGATCTTGCCGCGCAGTTCGCGGCGGAGCGGGACGGTTCGACGGCCGCATGCGGTTGAAGGAGCGAGTGATGGAGCTGTTGCAGCAGGGTGATTCGGAGGGCCTCGAACGGATGGTGGCGGCATCACCCGCCGCGGTCCGTTTCCTGCAAGGCCGTCTCTGGGACCTGGACCCCGAAATACGCAGCCGAGCGGCAGTCGCCCTCGGCGCGGTTGCCGATGCCCACCCCGAACTTTGTCGCGAGTTTTTGCGCAGGGCATTGTGGGCGATCAACGACGAATCGGCCACCAACGGCGGTGAGATCGGGCGTCGATCGCCGGAGCTGGTTGCACCATTTGTCGGGCCGATGACTGGTTATCTGTGGGACGACGGGCTTCGAATTGAAATCCTGAAGGCGCTTCGCCGCATCGCAGATGTGGCGCCGGAGTTGATCGAAGACATCCGCGATCGCCTGCTGGCGCTCGAGGACACGAACGACTCTGGAGAGCGGACATTGATCGACAGCTTGCTCGCCGTAAAAAGGGAGAGTGTGGATGAAGAATGAAAGTCAGCGCCACCGCCTGGAGCGCTGCCAACAGGATGTGGCGGAGCATCCCGAGCGAGCTTCGGCGCACTACAATCTCGGGCTCGCCTACACGGTCTCGGGCCGCGTCAAGCAGGCCGAGGAATCGTATCTGAGAGCTCTCGAGATCGATCCGACAATGATCAAGGCATGGGTCAATCTCGGAGGGGTACGGCTGATGCGTTGGGAGTTTCAGGGCTGTCTCGAGGCCAATCAGGCTGCCGCCAGACTGCGCGACGATCTGCCGATCGTGCACTACAACATGGGTCAGGCTTACCTCTACCTGAATGATCCGGAGAGTCTCGTTCGCTGCAACGAAAAGGTGCTCGAACTGGACCGAAATAACGGCGCTGCGCACTACTACGCGGCCGTCGGACAACTCGCCATGGACAACCTGGGCGCCGCCGAGCGCCATCTCGGCAGAGCTCTCGAGCTCGGCCATCAGCCGACTCAGGACTTCATCAAAGCAATGGAGAAAGCTCAACTGAAAAAACAACAAACACAACCAATTTCATTGATTGAGATCAGCGGGGCTGAGACCCCGGACACAACAAAGGAGGATTGAGATGGCCATTTTTGAACACGGGAACGTCTCCATAGAGGTGGACGAAGACGGTTTTATGCAGGAACCGGAGAAGTGGGACGAGGAGGTTGCGGCTGCACTCGGATCGACGGAGGGTGTGGACGAACTCACCGACAACCACTGGAAGGTCGTCAACTATCTGCGTGATTACTACCTGCAGTTCGGGGTCGCGCCGATGATCCGCAAGCTTTGCAAGCAAACGGGCTTCCAGCTCAAGGAAATTTATGAACTCTTCCCGTCGGGCCCGGCAAAGGGCGCCTGCAAGGTCGCCGGTCTACCGAAACCCACAGGCTGCGTGTGATCCGAATTGTGACGGTCGCTGCCCCCGTCGCTGACGGGGGCGGTGCGACGCGTCCGGCACGTTGAGGGGGTCGGCATGCTCGCTCGAAAGATCACAGAGCGCCGGAACGAAATCTTGGAGCGATGGATCGACGGCATCATCGGAGGATACCCGGAGGAAACTTCGAGGTTCCTGCGGTCACAGGAAGACCGATTCGCGAATCCGGTTGGGGCTGGTCTCCGCGAGGGGCTCGCGGAGCTTCTCGACGGGGTCTTTACCGGCACCGAACCGGACGAGTTGAAGTCGGCACTCGACCGGGTCATCCGGGTGCGAGCGGTGCAGGATTTCGAACCTTCCACCGCGGTTTCCTTTGTCTTCGATCTCAAGGATCTGCTCCATGAATGTGCCGGAGCGGGCGCTGACGAGTCGCTGGGCGAGCTCGATCTCAGAATCGAGCGCCTCGGATTGTGTGCCTTCGACGTCTATATGCGATGTCGCGAGGACATGTGGAAAATACGCGCTCGGGAGATCCGCAACCAATCGGTAGGAATCATGGAACGGGTTGCCCAGTGGCGTGAGCGTCGTGAGGAGAACACGGAGAAGGTGCCGCAGAGCTGAAGCGGTTCTTCTCCCGGCCCTGGGGGGCTGAGAGAAAGGAGGGATCGGACGCATGGGAGCGTTGATATCTCTTGTCGCGGTTGTCGGCTTGGGTCTGCTCGCTGCGGTGGGGGCGTCCGCCGGCGACGGACTGCGATTTCTGCTTGGGGTGATCATTCCAGGGATCGCGTTCGCGGTGTTCCTCGGCGGGATCATCTACCGGGTTCTGCATTGGGCGAGATCGCCGGTGCCATTCCGAATCCCCACCACCACGGGCCAGGAAAAATCTCTGCCCTGGATCCGTAACAACGAGCTCGAGAACCCGAGCGGCCTATTGGGCGTCGTCGGGCGCATGGCGCTCGAGGTCTTTGCCTTCCGCTCGTTGTTCCGCAATACCAGGGTCGAGGTTCTTCCCGACAAGGAGAAGGTGAACTACATCGCCGACAAGGCCCTGTGGGCATCGGCGATCGCCTTCCACTGGGCGATGTTGATCATCGTCCTGCGGCACTTCCGGTTCTTTATCGAGCCGGTGCCGGCGTGGGTCGAGGCGCTGCAGAGCATCGACGGCTTTTTCCAGGTCGGGCTGCCGGTCTTCTACATCACCACCTTCCTGATGGTGGCTGGCCTGGCGTACTTGCTGGCGCGCAGGTTCTTCGACAGCAAGCTTCGTTACATTTCGCTGCCGACCGACTACTTCGCCCTCTACCTGCTGCTCGGGATAGCCGTCACCGGCATCCTCATGCGTCATGTCGAGAAGGTGGACGTGGTGCAGGTCAAGGCGGCAATCGCCGGATGGGCTTCTTTCCAACCGGTGGCGCCTGTCGGAGTCGGTCTGTGGTACTTCGTACACGTCGCTCTGGTCAGCATGCTGCTGGTCTACTTTCCGTTCTCGAAGCTCCTCCATGCGCCGGGCGTGTTCCTGAGCCCGACCCGAAACCTTGCCAACAGCAACCGTACCCATCGTCACATCAACCCGTGGAATCCAGACGTCCAGGGTCACTCCTACGCCGAATGGGAGGACGATTTCCGCGACAAGTTGAAGGCGTCCGGATACGCGCTGGAGAAGGAGTGAGTCATGGCGGAAAAAACACCCCAGGAACTCATCCAGATCGACCTCGCTCCTCCACAGAGGAACTGGATGAACCCGGCCGTCGACTTCGAGGCGCGGCGCGGAACGTGGTCGTACCCAACCGCAGTCAAGAACCTCAAGTATATGGGCATGCCCAACCCGCGCGAGTGGTCTCCCGCAGATGCCGACTGGAAGCTGCCGGATAACTGGAAGCAGATCATCCACGACGGCTTTGTCGACCTCTTGAAGAAGTACCGCTCTCTCAAGGTCTTCATGGACATCTGCGTGCGCTGCGGCGCCTGCGCCGACAAGTGCCACTTCTTCATCGGTTCGGGTGATCCCAAAAACATGCCGGTGCTGCGAGCGGAGCTCCTGCGATCCATCTACCGCCAAGACTTCACGACGGCGGGCAGAATCCTCGGCTCGCTCGCCGGCGGCCGCGAGCTCACGGAGGAGGTGCTGAAGGAGTGGTACTACTACTTCTTCCAGTGCACCGAGTGTCGCCGGTGCAGCGTCTATTGTCCGTACGGAATCGACACCGCCGACGTCACCATGATGGCGCGTGAGCTCATGAATCTCATCGGCCTCAACATCAACTGGATCATGGAACCGGTCGCCAACTGCCAACGCACCGGCAACCACCTCGGCATCCAGCCCCACACCTACAAGGACAACGTCGAGTTCCTGTGTGACGAGCTTGAGGATGTGACCGGAATCAAGCTCGATCCGCCGATCAACCGCAAGGGAGCGGAGGTCCTCTTCGTCATCCCGTCGGCCGATTACTTCGCCGATCCCGGCACCTACACCTTTGTCGGCTACCTAATGCTCTTCCAGCACATCGGGCTCGACTACACCCTGAGCTCCTACGCATCGGACGGCGGCAATTTCGGCCTCTTCAACTCGGCCGAGAACATGAAGAAGCTCAACTGGAAGATCTACCACGAGGCGAAGAGGCTCGGCGTGAAGTGGATTCTCGGAGGCGAGTGCGGCCACATGTGGCGGGTCATGCACCAGTACATGGACACCATGAATGGGCCTGCTGACTTTTTGGAGCTTCCGAAATCGCCGATGACCGGCACGGTATTCAACAATGCAGCGATTTAGATCGGAAGAGCACACGTCTGAACTCCAGTCACATGTCAGAATCTCG
>CBDTWX010000437.1:0-5043 GCA_965364305.1 uncultured Thermoanaerobaculia bacterium | reverse complement strand
GCCGGTCTCTCGTGTGCATTCGAGCTGCGGCGGGTGGGACATGCGGTCACCATCTTCGAGGCCGACGACCGCCCAGGAGGCATCAACACCGCGGGCATCGCCGCCTACAAGATCTCCACCGAATACGCCCTGTCCGAGGCCGAGCGGGTGCGCCGCATGGGTGCGGAGATCCTCCTCAACTCGCCGGTCGACGGCGGCGAAGTCGCCCCCCTTCTTGGCGATTACGACGCGGTCTTCCTCGGCATCGGTCTCGGCGCCACCGCGTCGCTGAACGTCTCGGGTGAAGACCGGGATGGGGTCTGGGAGGCGCTCGACTTCATTTACCAGACCCACCGAAAACCTCTCGAAGAATGCGAGGTCGGCCGTCGAGTGGTGGTCATCGGCGGAGGCAACCCAGCGATTGCCGCGGCCACCGCCGCCGCCCGGCTCGGCGCCGATCGGGTCGTGGTCGCCTACCGGCGCAGGGCCGCCGACATGCCGGCCTACGAGCACGAGGTCGAGCTCGCCAAGGCGTCGGGAGTGGCATTCGAGTGGCTGGTCTCGCCGGTCGCGATCGAGGACCGCGACGGCTCCGTAGTCGGGCTGACGCTGCAGCGCCTCGAGATGCGAGGAACCGGCCGGACGGCCGAGCTGACACCGATCGGCGGTGACGAGCTGCACCTCGAGTGCGACATGGTGATCAAGGCCCTCGGTCAGCAACCACTGTACGACCTCCTCGGTGCGGTCGAGGGACTCGCGATCTCGGACGGCAAGGTGGTCGTGAACTCAGCCACTGGCGCCACGTCAGTCGCGGGCCTGTTTGCCGGCGGCGACTGCATCAGCAAGGGCGCCGAGGTGGTCGATGCGGTCGAGCAGGGCAAGATCGCTGCGCGAGGGATCTCCGATTTCTTGGCCGGCGACCGGAAAGACTGAGGACAGCGACATGACGAAACCCGACCTGAGAGCCGACACCTGTGGCATTTCATCACCGAACCCCTTCTGGCTGGCCAGCGCACCGCCGACCAACAGCGCTTATCAGCTTCGTCGCGCTTTTGAAGCCGGCTGGGGTGGTGCGGTCTGGAAGACACTCGACTTCGAACCCATCGTCAACGTCTCGTCCCGCTACGGGGCGATCGACTATGACGGGCGCAAGATCATGGGCTTCAACAACATCGAGCTGATCTCGGACCGCACGCTCGAGGACAATCTGCGCGAGATCCGCGACATCAAACGGGAGTTTCCAGACCGCGCCCTGCTGGTGTCGCTGATGGTCGAAAGCGAACGTGGGGCGTGGCACGAAATCGTCAAAAGGGTCGAAGCCACCGGCTGTGACGGCCTCGAGCTCAACTTCGGCTGCCCGCACGGCATGAGCGAACGGGGCATGGGTTCGGCGGTCGGTCAGGTACCCGACTACACCGAGATGATCACCTCGTGGGTGAAAGAGGTGTCCACCACGCCGGTGCTGGTCAAGTTGACACCCAACGTCACCGACATCTGCGCCATCGGGCGGGCCGCGCAGGCCGGAGGCGCGGACGGTCTTTCACTGATCAACACGGTGAACTCGATCGTCGGTGTCGACCTCGACTCCTTTCACCCGATGCCCCACGTCGCAGGCCGAGGCTCGCACGGCGGATACTGTGGCCCGGCGGTCAAACCCATCGCGTTGCACATGGTGCACGCACTCGCCGCGGATCCCGAGATCTCGATCCCAATTTCCGGCATCGGCGGCATCCAGGCCTGGCAGGATGCGGTGGAGTTCCTGCTGCTCGGCGCGAGCAGCGTCCAGGTCTGCACCGCGGTGATGCACTACGGTTTCCGCCTGGTCGAGCATTTCACCTCGGGTCTCGAGCGCTGGATGGTCGACAAGGGCCTCGACAGTCTCGGCGACGTCGTCGGCCGCACCGTGCCGAGCATCGGCGGCTGGGGAGAGCTCGACATCGCCTACAAGGTGGTTGCGGAGATCGATCAGGACCGCTGCATTCACTGCGGTCTGTGCTACATCGCCTGCGAGGACGGGGCGCATCAGTCGATTCTGCGCACCGAAATCCCTGAAGAGGATTTCGTGAAATCGCCCGGCAGCGGCGGTCTCACCATCGAGCGCAGCGGCAGCCGCTCCTTCATGCCCGGCGCCGGCAACGGCTATGTCAACCGCTACGAGATCGACCAGGAGACCTGTGTCGGATGCAATCTGTGCTCGCTCCTGTGTCCGGTCGACGGCTGCATCACGATGGTGACCCGCGACTCGGGTTTGCCGCAGATGACCTGGAACGAGTACCAGGCCAAGCTCGAACGGGGCGAGGTCGAGGAGATCCGCCCCCCCGAGCACCGGTGAGTTACACAACTCCGATGGCGTAGATTTTCCTCTCCGCCCGTCTCCGTGCCTGCCCACCTCCAAAAAACCTCGCGCGATCAGCGGCAGGGGCAGCGATCAGGAGCAGCGGCAGGAGACAGCTACAGCGCCCAGAGGCAGCGTACAGAGGTAGCGCTCAGAGGCAGATGGGGAACGCGACATGGTCACCTCCGGGTTGTTCATATGTAGCGGGGTAGCCGGTGAGGTCAGAAACTGACAACTCTTGCTCAGGACTTGACCCGATGAGGAGCGCGAGGGGGCTTTGACGACACAGGTGCCACTCGTCGAATTGTCTGCCCGCAGCTCATTTCAACGATGAGGAGCGAAACGGGCAAACAATTCGACGGGTGGCACCGAGCGCATCGAAGTAGGGAGCGCCTGTCAGTTCTCTGGGTGGGCGGTCCTATCTGCGTCAATCTGCGTGATCTGCGGACAACGTTGGGCGGGTGGGGACTTCGACGGTTCCCGGCGCTGACGACTGTCGCGGATGCTGTCCCTGCCATCTGAAGCTGCCGCTGTCATCTGTCTTCTGTCGCTCCAATCTGCCGCTGCCCCCTGCCTCTGCCCGCTGCCGCTGAACCTGAAACTGCCGGCAACCCTCGTGAGCTCCCGGTTTCATCTTTCCATCGAAAATCAGATCACTCTGACCCGAATGCAGGCATTTGGGCGTATGTAATTGATAAGAACGCAATCGTGACTCATTCAGTCATGAATATGGGCGATCCACCTCAAGGAGCACAAAAAGGAACAAAACATGACTCGATCTATAACACGCAAATGCTCGATCTGGATCTTCATCGGTGCGGCGGCCCTCATCGCATGGAGCCAATCCGCACAGACTCTCGAATGGAACTGGGAGAGCCCGCTGCCCCAGGGCAACCATTTCTACGGCTGCTGGGGCACTTCAGCGTCCGACATCTTCATGGTCGGTGACTTTGGTGCCATTGTCCATTTCAACGGAAGTCGCTGGTCGAAACGGCCCTCCGGAACCTGGTACACCCTGCACGACGTCTGGGGCACCAGTTCGAGCAATGTCTGGGCGGTGGGCAATGCCGGGACCATTCTGCACTTCGACGGCGTTTCCTGGGCACCCTTCACCTCTGGAACCGGCTGGTCTCTCTACGGCATCTGGGGCACCGCCTGGAACAACATCTATGCGGTTGGCGAGGCCGGCGCGATGATCCACTTCAACGGAAGCGCCTGGACTCCGGTGAACCACGGGCTCACCACCAAGAACCTGCACGGAATCTGGGGCTCTTCGGCGAGCGACATCTTCGCCGTCGGTGGGACCACCTACGGGGGCGGTGTCGTGCTGCACTATGACGGTGGTTCCTGGTCGAGCCAGACCTCGATGCTGCCTACCTACAACCCCCAGCTCAACCAGGTCTGGGGCACGAGCTCCGGCAACGTCTATGCGGTGGGGGGCGCGATACTGCCCACCGGCATGGCCACCAACGGCCACATCCTGCAGTATGACGGCGGTTCCTGGTCATCTGTGGAGAGCCCACCGTTCTACCTGGCGGGACTCTGGGGCGCTTCGTCCAGCGCGATCGTGGCCGTCGGCAACGAAGGCCACATCATGAGCTTTGACGGTGGATCTTGGAGCACCTTCAACCCGGGTCTGACCGAAGACTTCAGCTTCTTTGCGGCATGGGGCACGAGCGCGTCCAACATCTGGGCGGTCGGCAGTCGCGGTCTCATCTACCGTTTCGACGGTGGCTCGTGGTCCGAGGTTTCATCTGGGTTCAAGGACGAGATCACGGGCGTGTGGGCGCTGGGTCCCAACGACGTCTACATAGCACGGTGGAACCTCTGGGACGGCGACTCGTACATCGATCACTTCGACGGCAGATCGTGGACCACGGTGTGGGACGGCTCGACCTACGGTTCGCTCAAGCTGGAAGCCATCTGGGGCAGCTCCGGCAGCGACATCTGGGCGGTCGGCGATTTCTGGACCGACGTCCTGCACTACGACGGCAACGACTGGTCTCTGGTAAATCACACGGCCTCGAGCAGGGACATGAACGCCGTGTGGGGCTCCAGCGCGAGCAACGTGTACCTCGCCGGCGACGGCCGCATCATGCGCTACGACGGCATGTCCTGGTCCACCGCGTTCTCCGGTCTCTACGACTTCGAGGCCATCTGGGGTTCGGGGCCAAGCGACATCTACGCCGCCGCTCGATCCGGCGAGATCTTCCACTCCAGCGGCGGCGCCTGGCAGGAAATTGAAGACGCCGGCAATCTGCTCTACGGCCTTGGTGGATGCGGCCCCAACGACGTCTATGCGGTTGGACGCGACGGAACCCTGCTCCACTCCACCGGCGGCACCTGGGATCAGGAACCGGGGATCAGCACTGACTACGATCTCGAGGACGTGTGGTGCGCAGGACCAGGCGACGTCTACGTCGTCACGAAATCTTTCGGCTCGGTGCTTCATTCGGACGGCGGCGGATGGACCGACATCTTTCACTCGTCCCTCGGCCTGACCGCCCTGTGGGGCAGCGCGCCGGACGACGTCTACGCAGTTGGGAGGCAGGGAGCCATGGTTCGCTACGGACCGCCGCCGCTGATTTTCATGGACGGATTCGAAGCCGGCAGCCTGTCGGCGTGGTCAGGCTCGACCGGAGGGAAATCCGCCCGGCACTGACCCCGAAATGCTCCGTCTTCCGCCGACTCGTGCAGGCGTGGGGCCCGCGCCTTGACTCGCTTTCGCC
>CBDTWX010000436.1:0-5049 GCA_965364305.1 uncultured Thermoanaerobaculia bacterium | reverse complement strand
TTATCGAGGCGTCGGGCGGCTCGGTGCCGAGCTACGGAAATGGTGGCGGCGGCGCCATCGCGATCGAGTACGGGACCATGGACCCGGCGATCGAGGCCGGGCTCGGTGCAGTCGGTGGCTACTCGGCATACGGGAATCTTCAAGGAGCCGCAGGAACGGTCTATCTCTTCGCCACCGGGTCATCGACGTACGGAGACCTCGTGGTCAACAACGCCGACCAGTGGTCTGACCGGCGGACCGTGCTGCCGTCGCTGGGCGCCGGCACGGCGCAGGCAGGCAGCTCGGGGGGCACCGTCGAGACCGGATTGGCCTCGACCATCCCGGCGTACTTCGTCGGTCACTGGGTCGAGGTGCGCGATTCGGGCGGCGCCTTGAAGGGCACGTGGCGGATCGAGGCGATCGGCGGCACGACGCTGACCCTCGAGACTGGCGCGACCGTGGCCGAAGGCGATCTCTGGCAGGGCGTCTACCGCTTCGATGGCGTGACAGTAACCGGAATGGCCAGGCTGCGCATCGGCGATCTTGACGAATTCGGTTCGGTGACCGTCGATCCTGGCTCGGAGCTCATCCTTCTCAATCCTGCGGGGCCTGAGGTATCGGTGCCGCTGCTGTCGTTCGACGCCCACGACGGCAGCTACTGGTTGTCCGGCGCTTCTGGCGCCATCACCGATCCCTCGGGGGTGGCGTCAGCCACTGTCGTCAACACGGTGACCGCGGCGAGCTGGCCGCTGACCGTGGCGGCGGACGGTTCTTTCGCGACCGTCGCCGTGACAGGGGCTGTCGGTGACGTGCTCCGCATCGATGCCACCGATGCGCATTCCGCCAACCCGCAGAGCTCCTCCACCGATATCGGCGGCCTTCCCGGCAACGCCGCGGCGCCGGTTGTCGACGCCGGCCGGGTGCAGTTCACGATCGATGGGGCTTCAGCCATCCACGTCGTCGGCGGCGTCGGTGCGGTCGGTGACGCCAACCTACCGATTCTGGCGACAGCAACCAACACGAACACGTCTGAATCCTGGCAGGCCACCGCTGCGCCCGACGGTTCGTTTGACCTCATTGTCACCGGTGCCTGTGGGGATGACTTCACACTCACTGCAACGGATGGCCATCCCGCGCCGCTGGAGTCGGTGGTCGATCTCGGAACCATGCCGGACCTCGTGGCGCCGGAAATAGACGCGTACGCCGTCAGCGTGTCGGTCCATGACCGGGCCTTCTGGGTAGAGGGTGGCGCCGGGGCCGTCACCGATGCCTGCGCGGTGAGCCAAGCATTCGTTTTCGACCCGGCGCAACCGTCCACGACGGTGCCGGTGACCGTCGAGGCCGACGGCAGCTTCGACGAGACGGTGGTTGCAGTCCCCTCTGGAACGAGCCTCGGTCTGACCGCGGTCGACGGCGCTGGCAACGAGACGACGGTCAACCTCGACCCGCTACCGGCCAACGACGGGCCGCCGGAGATCTACACGGCGTACATCTCGCGAACGACCTCGGGAGGCTCCTACGAGCTGCAGACAGACGCAGAGTGCCTGCTCTTCAAAACCAGACCGGCGAATTGCGATTACCCGATCATCAGTTTCGATAGGATCGAGGTCGCATCTCTCGAAAACCGGACAACCCCGGGGTTCGGACCTTTCACGTTGGTCGTGACCCCGTCCGGCTGCTACCACTGCAACGGAGGCGGCTACCAGTTCGACCCGGTGGCCGTGGCCGGTGCGGTCGGCGACGAGATCTGGATGGTGGTCGAGGACGGCCACCCCGAGTGGCAATCCAGCGAGGCTCTGGTGTGGACGCTGCCGGCGATTCCCGGCGCGCCGACCGTCAATCTCGAACATATCGGCCTGTTCTATCTGGCCGGGAACTACCGGCTGATCGCAACTTCCGGCGGGGTGGTCGACGTCGACGATCCGATCTCGATCGAGGCCGTGGTGTGGCGCGATGTCGCCGGGGTGTGGACCGAGATCACCCGTCAGACGACATCCATCGCCTCCGGAGCGGCGTTCGAGCTGATCCTTCCGGGCGCGGCCGAAGGCGACCTCGTGCTGCTCACCGCAACCGACTCCGGCGGCCTGGCCAACACCTACCGTGTCGGGAACCTCCCGGCAGCGGCGGCGATCACTGTCAGTCTCGACGTGTCGGCCATCACGGCCGATGAGGCGACCGGCGAAGCATCGATCCCGGTGTCGTTGTCGGCGGTGCCCCCGGCGCCGGTCACCGTGGAGTCCCGGACCCTCCCCGGAACTGCCACGGCGGATATCGACTACAACCAGACCTCCGGGACGCTCACCTTCACGCCGACCTTCACCGCGGCCTCGATCAGTGTGGACATCACCGATGACGGCGATGTCGAGCCCGACGAGACCTTCCAGGTCGTGCTCGAGAACCCGTCGGGCATCGCCCTCGGAACCACCTCCTCCGCCGAGGTCACCATCGTTGACGACGACGGGGCGCCACGCGCGGTGGTGTACTCGGTCGGGGTGGACTCAGGCAACATGCTGACGGCGCCAATCCCCGTCGATATCGCCGGTGGCATCGCGACCTTTGCAGAGCCGTTGCCTCCGGGACCCGATCGCGGTGACCGGGTGGAGCTGGACAACGGCACGGTTCTCTTCATCGCGAGGTGGATCGACGACACCCGCTTCGAGCTGGTCGAGCCCGACGGATTGCCGGCATCGAACCTCGCCGGCCGATCGGCCGTCTCGATCACACCGGCCTTCTCCTCCCTCGAGGCGGCGGTGGACGGTGCGGGAGACGCGGATCATCTCGGCACCTTCGACCTGGTGACGGCAAACCGGACGCTGGAGATCCTCTGCTACGGCGGCTCCGGCGACAACACACCGGTCACCATCGACAACTGGATCACCTCGCCCGAGCACCGGATCCGCATCGTTGCACCCACCGCTGGCCAGCGATCTGGCAGCCAGCGCCACAACGGCCGATTCGACGGGGTGGCCTATCGACTGACACCTTGGAACACGGATGCCCTGACAACGACCGTCGGCAACCTGACCATCGAGGGCCTGCAGATCACCAACTCCGGTTACCCCTCGACACCGATCCAGATGATCCGGTTCAACAACATCGACGGCGATGTCGAGGTGCTCGACACGCTGATCATCCTCGACAACCAGACGGCCACCTCGGATCGGATCGGCATCAGCATCACCGCAGCGACGGCGGTCAACCTCACCGTTCGCAACACTGCGATTTGGGACCTCGGTGACGGTTCAGTGGACTTCCAGATCGGCATTTTGATCGATGATCCTCAGATCGCCGCGACCATCGCCAACACCACCATCGTCGGCGGCGCGTACGGGATCCAACAGGTCGAAGGCACCGCCACGGCCGTCAACAACCTGGTCGCCGGGGCGGCGATGGCCTGCTACGACGGTGTCTTCACGCCGGAGTCCGCGGCCAACCTTGCCACCGACGGCACGGCACCCAACCCTCCGACCGTTGGAGTCAGCCCCGTGACGGTACTCGGTGACACCTCCGGTCTCGGCGCCGACCTCCATCTCGGCTGCAACCTCCAGGATCAGGCCGTGACGATCACCAACAGCACCATCGACATCGGCTCGCAGCCCGATCTCTTCGACGGCAACTCGAGGACCCTCGCTCGGTCGGCGGCCATCAACCCGGCCTGGGTCCAGCTCGAGTTCGATCAACCGCGGACGATCACGGGCTCGGATGTCTGCGTCAGTCACGGGTCGAGTCACGAGTGGACCCTGGCCCTGGCCGATACGGCCGCCGACATGGCCAGCAGGAGCGGGAGCTATCGCGAAATGGTCAGCGACCAGTTGATTTTCTCGACCACACTCCCACGCATCTGGGACCAGGCCCGTTTCGCCAATGAGACCGCTTCGGTGGTCCGGCTCGAGGTCTTCCGTACCGTCGGTGACGATTTCGTCCACATCTGCGAGTGGGTGGTGCACGGCACCAATCCCGCCTGCGGCAACGCCATTGATCTCTCCGCAGGAGGGCCGACGTCCTTCTCGGTGGATGTCGACGGCGAAGTTCGCATCGGGCCCTGGGACATCGGCATCGATCAGGTCCGAGGTCTGAGGGTCGATCTCAGCCACCACGCCTTCGACGTGTGGGAGTCCACCGGCGAGATCACCGTGCAGGTGGTGCTCGACGGTCAAGCGCAGATACCCGTGTCGGTCCACTACTTCACAACCAATCGCACCGCGACACCCGGAGGGGACTACCAGCACGTCGACGGCGAGCTTGTCTTCGCACCTGGCGAGACCTCGAAGACCATCACCATCCCGGTGGTGAATGACGGCCCGGGCGAGGGCCCCGAGGAGTTCTACATCAATCTCTCGGACCCGTCCGGTGCCTCCATCGGCCGCGACTGGGCGTCGATCTGGATCATGGACGACGGCATCGCCCCGCCGCAGATCTCGTTTTTGACCGACTCACTCGAGCTCGACGAGAGTGCCGGCACGGTCACCATCACGGCCCAGCTCTCCGAGCCCTCCTCCAACTCCGAGGCCTTCGGGTGGGGCATCGTCGAGTCGACGGCCACCATCGGCACCGACATCGCCAACGAAGGCGGCAGCGTCAACTTCGCCCCTGGCGCCACCACCGGCACCTTTGACATCACCCTCATCGACGACGACATCTCCGAGCCCCGCGAATCGATGCTGATCGACATCGAGTGGCGCAACTTCTCCACCCTGACCGCCCCGAACGCGATCACCGTCTCCATCATCGATGACGATCTACCGAGCATCGCCTTCGTCGATGCGACCCGCGAGGTCGAAGAGACGGTCGACGAACTCGAAATTCAGGTTGAGATCATCGGCGAATTCTCCCCGCCGGCCACCGTCGATGTGTCGCTTGGAATCGGCACCGCGACCATCGACGACGACTTCCTCTTTGCCCCACAGCAGCTGAGCTTCGATGCCACCCATCGCACCCGCACGGTTGCAATCGACATCATGTCGGACGCGGTCTTCGAGGGTGACGAGACGATCGTGCTTTCCCTCGGCAACGCTACGGGTGCAGTGGTCGGAGCTCCATCTGAGATGACCGTCACTATCCTCGGCGACC
>CBDTWX010000435.1:0-5055 GCA_965364305.1 uncultured Thermoanaerobaculia bacterium | reverse complement strand
AGCCGAGATCGCTGAGCGTCGGGAGGCTCGAGACGTCCAGTGCGTAGAGCTCACCGGCGGCAACAAACGCCACGTCAGCAGCCACCGACACGTCCCTCGCCTCATGGGCGGTGGAGTAGAACGAGGGTGTCCCCAGCGCGCACGGCCCGATAATGGGCAGGACTGCGAGACCGGCAACCCCTGATGCCGCGTAGACCGATCCGTCGTACACCTCCACGGCATACACGTTCCCGGTATCCCAGGTCGTGCCGGAGACCGGCGCCGCGGGATCGGAGACATCCACCGCCCAGACACCGGTCCCGCCGGCGGCGACGTACGCGCAATCATTGTCCTGGTCCACTGCAACATCCCAGACCCAGTTGGTGCCGCCGGGCTTCGGCGCCGAACCCACCAGACTCGGCGAAGTGGGCACCGCGGCCTGGAATATCCGGAGGCCGTAGTCTTGAACCGCCAGATAGACATGGTCGCCGGCCGCGTCCAGGCCCTCGGCCTTCTCGCCTCCGGCCACGCTGGAGCCCGACTCGCTATAGCCGGTGCCGAGACCGACCACCCGGAGCCCCCCGAGCTTCTGGGCCACAAACGCGGTCTGACCAACGATCTCGATGTCGTTGATCATCCCCTCGCCACCCAGCATTCCGAACGAGATCCGCCCCGGCTGATCGACGGCGTTCAGCCCGGTCACTGTCGGCCCAATCCCGGCGTACACGGTAGACCCCTCGACGGCGACCGCGAGGCTGGTTCCTCCCAAATGATCTCGGATGTACGGATCATTCCCGGCAGCCAGAACCGGCGCCACGGCGGGTACCGCGATCAGAACAATGGAGGCTCCGGCCTGACGAAGAATCGCTGAATGCATGACGAACCTCGCTTCTCGTCAGCTCGAACTCCTGGATCGGGGACTCAGCCTACGATCCAAAAGCCGGCACAATCTCACTTCATTGCAGCAGTTCGAGTTTAACAGACAGTACCGCTCCGGGGAACGCCCTGTCGGTGCTCAATCTCAGGAACGAGACGTGCCACCGCAGGAGCTCTCGTCGCAACGCTCTTATTTGCTCCTCTTCGACCGACAGATCAACGAGGCGGAGCACTCGCTCGTAAGCCAGGCTTCGGCCCTTTGCGTCGCGTTCCGACAGCAGCCTCGAAGCCCGGTTCATCTCGAGATGGCGACCCTTCAACGAGGATTCTTTTTGAGGTTCGGGCCCGCAATCTGTATTTCGATCTCCTTCCGATACTCGACCGATATCGCAAGCCCGAGGCGGCTTTGTCATGGCCGATCCCGAGTTCTTGGAAAAAGTGCCAACGGAAGATTCGCTGACTCGCCTCACCGAGAGCCCGCCGTGGAAAACGACTCGTGGTGTCCCGTTGAGCATCCATCAACCGACAACTCGAGGCACCGTGCGATCGTTTTTTCGAGCACGAGCACGAGCACGAGCAACACGTCTGGGTGTTGTCCGAACTCAGCTCTCTTCTGAGCCACGCCATGGCCGAAGTCCGCTCGGCCACGATGGCCCGATTCGACCGGCCATGCCGCTCGGAATCGGCATCAGTCGGTGCGTCCGCCTGATCCGGGGTCCTCGTTGCGCGATAGCTCGGGGCGGTCACCGCATGGAATATCCTCTCGACTCGAAGGGTTGACCGAGCGCTATGGGAACTCCTGGGATTGATCGCTCGATCGCACCTGATTTCGAAGATCGAGAGCTCGCGCCGCCGGCGCCGTGGCAGCTGCTCGGCGAGGGTCGGGTGCTGCTCGAACGCCTCGCGCTCCTCGCCAGCACCCAGAAAATTCAGGCCGCCGCTCCTCGGGGAAACGGCGAGCCGGTGCTGGTGGTGCCGGGGTTTGCGACCGACGATGGCTGGACCAAGCGCCTGCGCGGGTTTCTGAAGACGATCGGCTACGACGCGGTCGGTTGGGGACTCGGTCGCAATCGCGGGAATGTCCCGGAGCTGATCCCGGCGGTGATCCAGCGGGCCGAGCACGTGGCAAACGACCGCGGTCGGTCCGTGCGTCTGGTCGGATGGAGCCTCGGTGGCTACCTCGCGCGCGAGGTTGCTCGAGAGCGGCCGGAGCTTGTCGAGCGCGTGGTCACGCTTGGCGCGCCGGTCGTTGGAGGCCCGTCCTACACCGCTTCGGCTCCGGGCTACGTTCGCAAAGGCTACGATTTGGAAGAAATCAAGGAGACAGTCCTTGAGCGCGAGCTCCAGCCCATCGCTATTCCAGTCTTCGCCATCTACAGCCGCACCGACGGCGTGGTCGCCTGGCGTGCGTGCATCGACCGTTTTGACAACCCACTCGTCGAGCACCATGAAGTTCGATCGAGCCATCTTGGGATGGTCAACTCGCCTCGGGCCTTTCTCCTCGTCGCGGATCTGCTCGCTCGTCCTGTTTCAGAAGGTTGAGAAACTCCCCCCAAGGAACAGGGTGAAAGGACGCGGCGCACCAACTGCTCCCCGCCCACGAAATTCATTAGAATCGACGAGTCCACACAGGAATCGCTTCGATGACGGACTTCGCGATGTTCAGCATCGTCTGACGGAATCCTTAGCGATGGAGTCATTCGGAGCTCGAGGCAGGCTGACCGTGCCGCCTCGCCGTGTCGAACAATCGAGCGGCAAGTCCGCGAGGCCTGGGAGACCCGCGCGTCCAAAGCCCACGATAGATTGGCTCCCTGAAAATGCTCCACCAACCTGCAATCGATTAGCCGGCGTCCACTTGACACTCCGCCGGCGGACCATCAGATTGGAATCGCAAATTTCATAGCGACGAATCGGGAGGCACCATGCGCGATACCAGCATCAGTTTCATGCGATCACTCTCCGCCGGGGAGATCGAGGAAGATGTCCTCTTCCCCTACCCGACCCTTGACGACGACGAGCGTGAGACCGTGACCGCGGTGGCCGAAGCTGTGGACTCCGTGCTCGAAGGGCGCAAGGAGGACTTTCGCAGCTGGGATGTAGCTGGTGAGATGCCGGCGGATTTCATCCAGGAGCTGCGAGAATTCGGTCTTTTCGGCCTCGTCATCCCGGAGGCCCACGGCGGGATGGATTTCGGGAGCATGGCATACTCCCGCACGATCCAACAGGTGGCACGACACGACGCCTCGGTCGCGGTGACCGTCGGAGCCCACTCCTCCATCGGCATGAGAGGTCTCAAGCTCTACGGAACCGAAGAGCAGCGAGAACGCTATTACCCGGCTCTTGCGTCCGGCGAGATGATCGCGGCCTTCTGTCTGACCGAGGCCGGCGCGGGCAGCGACGCCGCATCGGTCACCACCCGCGCCGTGGAAAAGGACGATCACTTTCTCCTTAACGGCTCCAAGATCTGGGTCACCAACGGCGGCATCGCGGATTTCTTCACCGTCTTCGCCAAGACCGGCCAGGCCGAGGAGCGTTCCAAGCTGAGCGCATTCATCGTCACCAAGGACATGTCCGGAGTCTCGGTCGGCGCCCACGAGGACAAGATGGGGATCCGCGCCAACTCCACCTGCACGGTCTACTTCGAAGACGTCAAGGTTCCGAAGGAAAATCTGCTCGGGCCTCTCAACGGCGGCTTCAAAGTGGCGATGAACATCCTCAACAACGGACGATCCGGGCTCGCCGGCGGCTGCGTCGGCGGCATGAAGACGCTCATCGCGCTCGCTGCAGGACATGCCACCGAGCGCCACCAGTTCGGCCAGCCCGTTGGGAGCTTCGGACTGATCAAGCAAAAAATCGGACACATGGTGGTGGACTGCTACGCCACCGAAAGCGCGGTCAACGTGATTGCCGCGCTCGCCGACCGCGGCTACGACGACTTTTCGATCGAGTCGGCGATCACCAAGGTCTTCGGCACCGAAGCGCTGTGGCGATGCGCCGACGAGGCCCTGCAGACAGCGGGCGGCACGGGGTTCATGCGCGAGTACCCTTACGAAAGGGTGGTTCGCGACTGCCGGATCAACCGCATCTACGAGGGCACGAACGAAATTCTCCGCCTGTTCATCGCTCTCAGCGCCCTCAACGATGTCGGCCAACGTCTCAAGGAGCTGGCGGGCTCGCTCCGCGGAATATTCGACGACCCCATCAAGGGTTTCGGGCTCCTCTATGAGTACGCAAAACAACGCACCTCCTGGGCCACCGGACTGCCGGTCGCCAATCCGCGCCTGTCGAAGTGCCACGTCGCGCTGCAGGCTGAAGCCGAGATCTTCGAGGACACCGCCCGCGACCTCGCGGCTATGACCGACCGTTTGCTTCGCAAGCACGGCAAGGGAATCATCGGCAAACAGTTTGCGACCCGCCGCTTGGCCGACGTGATGATCGACCTCTTCGTCCTCGCCTGCGTCCTCAGCCGGGTGACCGCATCGATCGAAGGCAACGGCCAGGACGAAGCCCAAGAGGAGATCGAAATTGCCAGAGTTTTCGCCGGCCAGGTCCTCGGCCGCGCCAAGCGCACCTTCCGCAAGATCGACGTGAACGACGACGAGCTCGTCAAACACCTCGCCGAGTCAACCTACGAGCGAGGCGGCTATGGCTGGGACGTCCTCTGATCTGCGGCTGAACACTGGCTCGACCCTCGCGGAAAACGTAGACCACAACTCGATGAGCTGCGCCTCCTGGCTCACGGTTCGCGTCTGCTCCACCGACCACGAGCTCTGCGGGGTGTTGATGACGTACTGAGAATCGGACGGCTCGGGCGTCGACTCACTGACCTGCGTCGTAAACCGCCCACATGTCGTCATCGTCGAAGATCTTCTCGGTGTCGTCGGCGTGCATCGCATCGAGCTCGAAGTCGCGGTAGGAACCTCGCTCAGAGGCGAACTCGGCAAAGGCCTCGTGCTGGATCATCGCGCTCATGATCTCGTTGGTGCCGGTCCAGATCTGCGCCAGCCGCATGTCGCGCACCGCCCGCTCGATCGGAAGGACATCGGTGTATCCGATTCCGCCGGTGATCTGCATGGAGAGGTTCGAAACCTCCCAACCGGCTTCGGTGACGAATTTCTTGGTCTCCGAGACGATGCGACGAAGATTCGGCGCGTTGGCGTCGGCCGCCGCGGCCGCCTGATGGATCATTGCCCGCGCGCA
>CBDTWX010000434.1:0-5067 GCA_965364305.1 uncultured Thermoanaerobaculia bacterium | reverse complement strand
GTTCGAGGTGACGTGCCCAGGGTCGTTTTCGGCCCGAGGGGCGCGGAGGCGTACTCGACAGTACGTCGAGCACACCCCGAGGCGAGAAGACGGCGCTGGGTGCGGTGCATCGGGCCTTGCAGCCGAAGATTGGTGAATAGTCCGGGCTAAGGTGCTCGCTGCGCAGCTCCGTGCAAAATGGGCTCGAAGTGGCAGGTGAAGTGCCGCAGAAGCGCAGGCTGCGAGGTGATGCGGTGGCCGGGAATCCGGTCTCGTTCGCGCCAAACCTGCTCGATGACCTCGATGATGTAATCGAAGTGGCTCTGGGTGTAGACCCGTCGTGGAAATGCGAGACGGACCAGCTCGAGGGGTGACGGCTGCTCGACGCCGTGCTCGTCGAAATGACCGAACATCACGCTTCCAAGCTCCACCGCCCGAATCCCGCCGGCCACGTACAGCGCATTGACGACACCGATGCCCGGGTACTGGAGCTGCGGCAGATCGGGGAGCATGGCACGGGCGTCGAGGAAGACGGCGTGGCCGCCAGCCGGCAGCACCATCGGGATGCCGAGGGCCGTCAGCCGTCGGACGATGTACTCCACGGTTGCGTGGCGGTAGACCTGGTAGTCGTAGTCCAGCGCCTCCTTGAGACCGACCGCAACCGCCTCGAGATCGCGACCCGCAAGACCTCCGTAGGTCGGAAAACCCTCACGGAGGATCAACAGATTGCGGAAACGCACCGCCCATTCATCGTCGCGGCACACCAGAAAGCCCCCGATGTTGGCGAGGCCGTCCTTTTTGCAGCTCATGGTGGCGCCGTCGGCGAGCGAAAACATCTCCCGAGCGATCTCGATCAGTGGCCGGTCGGCATAGCCCTCCTCGCGTTCGCGCACGAAATAGGCGTTCTCGGCAAAACGGCAGGCATCGATGATGAGGGGGATATCGTGCTCGTCGAGCACGGCCTTGACGGCACGGAGGTTGGCCATCGACACCGGCTGACCTCCGCCGGTGTTGTTGGTCACCGTCATCATGGCGAACGGGATCTTGGCCCGTCCGTGCTCGGCGATGCACCCGCGCAAGGCATCGACATCCATATTGCCTTTGAAGGGGGCCGACACCTGGGTGTCGAAGGCTTCCGGGCACGGCAGGTTGAGGGCGGTGGCGCCACGGTACTCGATGTTGGCGCGGGTGGTGTCGAAATGGCTGTTGTTGGGGATGACATCACCGGGCTGGATCAGGCATTCGGCGAGGATGGCCTCGGCGGCTCGACCCTGGTGGGTCGGCAACACATGGGTGATGCCCGTGATCTCGTGCACAGCGCTCTGAAAGCTCTTCCACGAGCGGCTTCCAGCGTAGCTTTCGTCACCCAACATCATCGCGGCCCACTGCTGGGCCGACATCGCACCGGTACCGCTGTCGGTCAGGAGATCGATGCAGCAGTCCTCGGCATCGATCAAAAAGACGTTGTGGTGAGCGGCGCCGAGAGCCGTTTCACGTTCCGCCCGCGTCGTGATCTTCAACGGCTCGGTCATCTTGATGCGAAATGGCTCGATAATCGTGCGCATGGTCGACCTCCGGCTGTAGCTCGATTTCGCCGCGCCCGTATGGGTGGCCCAGACGGCTATTTCGAGACTAACGCCTTTCTCGTCCTGCGCAACCCGAAAATCGAGGCGAGATCAGGGTCTTCGAGTCATTTTTTTGGCGGCAACGGGAAGGGAAAGACAACCCACCACGTTGTCACCATTCAGCGTCAAATTGCACTGTTGGAGGTCTCAGGCCTTGGATAAGACGAAAAACGGACGATCGACGGAGTCTTCGGTTACGGATGTTTCTGCACGACCGTCCCTGTCGTACGACGATCAGGTCGAGAAGGTGCAAGAACGCAGGCTCGAGCGCCTCGAGGAGGATCAGGCCTTCGTGCCGGTCATCGTCAAGCGCACCGACGAGTCGCGCCGTCATCCCGACGACGTTCTGGTCGCAGCGATCGCCGAGGGCCTCGAGCAGCTCTGTCGCCCGGCCCTGTCACTCGGTCTGTCGTCCATCGCGGCCGGGTTGATCCTCGGCTTCACCGCCATGGCCGTCGCCGTCGCCACGGTTTCTGCCGCGCCGCTCGACGACTGGCCAATGCTGGGTCGTTTGTTCGTCGCCCTCGTCTATCCGCTCGGCTTCGTCATCTGCCTGAGCAGCGGCGCTGAGCTGTTCACCGAGCACACCGCAACCGCCGTCTACCCGGTCCTCGACCGCAGGGCTTCCGTGAAACGGCTGCTCCGCCTGTGGTCCATCGTCATCGGCGGAAATCTGGTTGGGGCTATTCTCAGCGCCGGCTTGCTGACGCTGGCGGACCCGGTCGTCGGCGCCCGGTCCGGCTACATCGAGATCGGGAGACACCTTGTCGAGTTTTCAACTCTGCCCCTCATGGTGAGCGCAATACTCGCGGGCTGGCTGATGGCGCTTGGCGCCTGGCTCATCCTGGCGACGCCACCGACGGTGAGCCAGATCGTCTCGATCTACATCGTGACCTTCCTGATCGGAGTCGGAGGGCTGCACCACTCGATCGCGGGTTCGGTGGAGATGTTCACCGCGCTGCTGATGAGCAGCGAGTTCACGATCGCACAGTCCGCGCGATTCATCGGGCTGGCGTTGGTTGGCAATCTCATCGGAGGAAGCCTCTTCGTCGCCGTGCTCAACTACGCTCACATTCGCGAAACGAGGTGAGCGCCGCAAGAGCTGCGAGAACCGACGCGGTTGATCTGTGAAGCTGTTATCCGGCGCTGAAGACCGCCGCTGTCTTGTGCCGCTGTCACCTGCGGCCGATTCCTGTCGCTGATCGCTGCCGCCGCCCGTGATAACTGTTGCTGTCTCTGCCGTCGTCCCCATCGAGACGTCAAACCGCTTCGGTCGGTGATAGCGTGATCATTGCGTTCTGCGAGGAACCCGCAACGAACGACCTCAGAGAGGGGCTGTGATGAAAACGACTCACGCAATTCTTTCCACGCTTTTGATTTCGTTGGCCGGGTTGTGCAGTGCCGCAACACCCGACGGTGCGAACGAGAAAAACGACCGACCGCGGGTCCTCCAGATCGACGATCGATTTTCCCTGCGGGAAATCGATGAACCGAAGGTCAGTCCCGACGGAGCCTGGGTCGCCTTTACCGTCGAGACCATCGATCTGAAAAAAGACGATTCCAAGACCCGCGTGTGGATGGTTCCCGCAGCCGGCGGCGAAGCGGTGGTCATGACCGCCGAAGGCAGCTCGGCCGGCAATCCCCGCTGGAGCCCGGATGGCAAGTACCTGTCCTTTATATCCGACCGCAAGAAGGAGAAGGACCAGGTCTTCGTTCTCGACCGCCGGGGCGGCGAGGCGCGTCAGGTGACCGATGTCAAACAGGGGGTCGAGGCCTACGAGTGGTCGCCCGACGGAACCCGGCTCGTGCTGGTCATCGAGGATCCCGACCCAAACGATCCCGAATCCGCAGACGAACAGAAGCAAAGCGACAACAAGGTGCCGAAACCCTGGGTCATCGACCGGCTCCAGATCAAGAACGACGACGAGGGTTACCTCGACCGCCTCCGAAACCACCTCTATGTTTTCTCGCTCGAAGACAAACAGCTCCGCCAGATCACCTTCGGCGACTATGAAGACTCTGAACCCGCATGGTCGCCCGACGGGCGCCTGATCGCATTCACCAGCAACCGGACCGAGGATCCGGACGCAAACTACAACACGGACCTCTGGGTCGTGGATCCAGCCAGCTCCGAACCCAAGGGGTCCCTCACCCGGGTCACCACCAACCCGGGTTCGGACCACAGCCCGGTGTGGCACCCGGATAGCCGGCGGTTGGCGTACATCACCATTACCCGACCGGAGATCGTCGATTTCGCTCAGACCGAGGTGGCGGTGATCGGCCTCGACGACCCCCGGCCCACCATCCTCACCGGTGACCTCGACCGTCTGGTCCATGATCCGAGAATTTCTCCCGACGGCTCGACCATTTACTTCCGGGTCGAGGACTCGGCCGAGGTCGCGCTCGCCGCGGCGCCCATCGCGGGAGGATCGATCACCCGACCGATTTCCGGCCGGCAACGCGTCGAGGACAGCGCGATCTCCACCGATAGAACCATCATCGCCACCATGAGCACGACCCGTTTCCCGGCCGAAATCTTTGCCGTTGAGTCCACCGGCCCGCGCCGCCTGACCCACGTCAACGATCGGGTGTTGGACGGACTGCTTCTCCCGTCGGTCGAGAAAATCCGGGCCACAAGCAACGACGGCACCGAGATCGAGGCCCTGGTCTACAGACCGCCGGGTTTCGCGGAAGGGCAGAGATACCCAACGATTCTCTGGCCCCACGGAGGTCCCATGGGTCAGCACGATTGGGGGTGGGACTTCGACGCCCAGATCCTAGCCGCCAACGGCTATGTGGTGGTCCTGCCCAACCCGCGGGGCTCGACCGGCTACGGACAGGACTTTTGCGTCGCCATCTGGGCCGACTGGGGCAATCTCGATCTCCAAGACGTGATCGCGGCGATCGACCGCTCGATCGAGTTGGGCTGGTCGGATGCCGACCGCCTGGGGGTCGGCGGGTGGTCGTACGGTGGCATCATGACCAACTACGTCATCACGACAACCGAACGGTTCAAGGCCGCCGTCTCGGGCGCCAGCGGCGCGCTTTGGGTCGCCAACTACGGTCACGACATGTACCAGCACTGGTATGAGAAGGAGTTCGGTCTGCCCTGGGAGACTCGGGAGGTGTGGGAGAAGGTCTCCGCCTTCAACAAGGTCGAGAAGATCACCACGCCGACCCTGTGGATGGGCGGCGAAATCGACTGGAATGTGCCGATTTCGAACTCGGAGCAGATGTACCAGGCGATGAAGCGCCTGGGGCGGGAAACGCTGCTGGTGGTCTACCCGGACCAGCACCACGGCATCGAACGCCCGAGCTACGAGAAGGACATGTATACGCGGTGGATCGCCTGGTACGACAAATACCTGAAGGGGAATTAGGAGTTAGGAATTCGGAGTTCGGAGTTCGGAATTCGGAATTCGGAATTCGGACTTCGGATTACGGCGGGGCTTCCCACAGATCG
>CBDTWX010000433.1:0-5078 GCA_965364305.1 uncultured Thermoanaerobaculia bacterium | reverse complement strand
GAGCGAAGATCACGATCCCGCCGATCATCAGCAAAAGGTTCTGGTCTCCACCATATCTGCCGAGGGCGATGGCCTTCGAAATGATCAGCCATGGCCCTGCGGCGATCATGATCAGGGTCACGAGGAGAGGAAACCAGCCGTTCATGGGTCGATAGGTCTTTTCGGTCGTCATTTCGAGCCTCCTTCTATATCAATATGATATCACTCTGCAATCACTACGCGGAAGACCGGCAGATATTCCATGACCGTGCCGAAAGCGAGCATTTAGGCAATTTCGGTGGTGAAGCGCGTGTCGGCTTGTCCCCTCCCAGACGCTTCTCGCGCCCATCCAGCCCGGGATGACGGTTTGAAATACGACGCCTCAGTCCGTCATCCCGAGAGGGGCTCACCCTCCTGTCGTCCTGAGCGAGGGAGCAGGGCGACCGAGCCGAAGGATCCGTTGGGTCGCTTTGCTCCCTCTGTACCCGCCCGAACATCGTGCATCGGATCGGGCCAGGCTACGGAACTGAAGAGGACCAGCTCGAGGTATCCCCCGATTCGAAGCCGTCGGTGAAGACCAGCGGAATGGCGTAGAGCTCGAAACGCTCGTCCGTGTCCTGGTCGGCGATGTAGACGATGGTGCCGTTGGCGCCGACAGCGAACTCCGAAACGTCGCCATCGGGGTGAAAGTCGTCTGACGAGATCAGCTCGATGCCGGCGGGGTCCGGGGTGCCGACGATGGGATGGAGCCACAGGCGCTCGATGCTGTCGGCAAAAATGGCGACCCCGGACACGACCACGTGACGGCCCGTAGGGAAAATCTCGAAGACAGGCACGGCTGCGACGTTGAACGGACCGAACCACAGCCCTTCATCATTGCCTGACGGGCCACTGAGTGGGGCGCGATAACCGCGGACCCAATCGTTGAAGTCCTGGTCGGCCCGGTAGATGACCGTTGAGCCATCGGGGGCGATAACGAAGTCTGGCCCGACGTCGCCGCCGGCAACCGGGGTGCTGTTGAGCTTGACGACGCTGCCGCCGGTGATCGGCACACTGTACAGCTCGAATCTCTCGTCGATCTGCTGGTCAGCGAGATAAACGACGCGGCTGCTGTCCGGGCTGATGAGTGCGGTGGACACGTCGCCCCCCTCAACCAGATGACTGTTGAGGTTGAGGGAGTCACCGCCGGTGATCGGGACGCTGTACAACTCGTTGATGTCCTCTGAATCCAGGTTGGAGATATAGACGACCCGGCTGCTGTCCAGGCTGATTTGCTGAGGGAAGACACGCTGCCCGTCGACCAGGTCGGGGTGCAGCTTGACGAGGCCGCCGCCCAGTATTGGGACGCTGTAGAGTTCCAAGAGACCTTCAGTCTCGTGATCTGAACGAAACACGACCTGGGCGCCGTCGGGGCTGATCGCGGCACGGGAAATCGAGACGTTCCTCGTCATGTCGACTACGCTGGGACTCAGGCCGTTGGGTTTTCCACCAGATATCAGCACGCTGTAAAGTCTCTCGCGATTGGGATCGCCCCAGGCGGCGGTGAAGACGACGTGAACACTGTCGGGGCTGATCATGAAGTCAAAGGCCCGGTAGGTCCCGGGAACGGTGTTGAGTTTGACCAGATCCCCGCCGGCGATGGGTATGCTGTAGAGATCCGATGAGGCGGCATTGAACACCACCCACGCGCCGTCGGGGCTGATCTGAAACCTGCCAACAGATCTGGGAGGGGGGAGAGATGCATTCAGCTGGACGGTGTGGAGGCCGTCGACCGACACGGAGTGGAGCTCTTTCCGAAGGCCGAATTCGTTCACCACGTAGATGACCCGGCCACCGTCGGGCGAGAAGCGGATGGACGACGCCGAAAAACCTGATGGCAGCGGGTCACTGAGGCGCAAGGGGGTACCGCCGTTTGACGACACCAGCCAAAGATCGGCGGCCGTAGCGATGTCGGCGTTGCTGTTGTAGGCGACGAGGCTGCCATCCGGACTGATGTCGAAGGAGAACACCTCGCTGAAGCTCTGCCCCTGGCTCAGCTTGACGGCGTCGGCCGCCACACCCACTGCGGCGACCCAGAGTGCGAGTACGAAGATCGCTGAAACCCGATTCCTGTCGCTCATGGCATCCTCCCTTTGACCCCCGTGCGAGGGTCAGGTCGAGCGTTCGTCTGTGCCTCGACCGTTTGCCCGCACGGTTGGCAGCTTCTGAGCACTTTCATCGTTTGAATATGGCCCGCAGATCGGAGCAAGAAAATAGAGAAATGCGACGATTGCTTGTGCTGTCGCGCCAATTCTTTCGTCAACGCGACACGGCTGCGGTCCGTCAGGCCGGGACCTGTCACGGCGCAGCGGTAGGGCGAAATCGGATGCGAGCTCGACTTCCTCGTGACGGTTGACCGCAAACCCTGGTTTGCCGTCGAGGCCAAGCTGGGTGCTGATCGCGCCGATCCATCTGTTCACTACTTCAGAAAGCGCCTCGAGATCCCCCGGGTCTTCCAGCTCACTCTCGACGGCAATTGCGACTCCCTCGAAGACGGGGTGCGCTGCCTGCCGGCAGATCTATTTCTTGCTTACCTGGTGTGAGGTTACGCCCCGCGCACTCGTTCCAGCGAAAGGGGTCCGGCACCCACCCGCCCAGATTCTTCGTCGGACCCGGGGTCCTCCTCAGAATGACACCATGGGCGAACCGCGATCTAGTAGTCCGCTACAGTCACTCGGGATGGTGTTATCAGAATCATCTCTTCGGATGTGTGCGCGCGCCCCGGAAACGGAGTGCCGCATCACGATGTCATCCTGAGGAGGGTTCCTCCCTCCGAAGAGCCTGCCCTGAGCGAGGCCCTCGGCCGAGTCGAACGGGATCTGGGGGGCGGACTTCGGAAACGCGGTTCCAACATCCACCCGCCCAACAACCTCCTCGTTCATCACCAACCCAACCGCCCCCAGCCAGTTAAATCGCTCGCACCCCCTCCAACGCCAAATCCGGCACTCCGGCGTGCCAATGGATTGCATCTCGAGCGTCTGGCATCCGTTCCGCGACCGCCGCGGCGCCCTCGTCAGCTGGGATCCAGAGACCTACGGTTTCGTGAAAACCGCCGGCGGAACAGCGCAAGAGGCTCCACCCGCGTAGATCCTCGTCGGACGCTTCGCATCCTCGCTCGATCCGACCCCGGCCTGAAGCCAACGCCGCACCGGGATCTCGAATCGAATTGCGGATCGCGAATCGGGGCGTTACCTTGTGGCTGAAGGCACACTCCAGCTTGGTCGGCGCGAATCGGGCGGACGGCCCGCGTTTCCAAAAGAACCCGCGGCCGATGCCACCGGACGGCGAGGAGAATGAGATGAACGGAATCAGCCTTGTAACCGGCGCCAACGGCCACCTCGGAAACAACCTCGTCCGCGCCCTGCTCGCCGGTGGTCACCGGGTCCGCGCGAGCGTGCGGAACCTCCAGAATCGGGAGCCTTTCGAGGGGCTGGAGGGCGACATCGTCCAGGCCGACCTGTTGGACAAGGACTCGCTGCTGCGTGCCTGCGAGGGCGTCCAGACCCTCTACCAGGTTGCGGCCGTGATGAGGCACTGGGCGCGTGACCCTGAGGCTGAGATCATCCGCCCCAGCGTCGAGGGCACGCGAAACGTGCTCGAAGCGGCTGCGGCGAAAGGGGTCGAGCGAATCGTCTACGTCAGCTCGGAGATCACGCTCGGAAGCCACGACCCACCGATCGACGAGTCCTCGTGGAGGGGCGAGTACTTCGGCAACCCCTACGCCAGGGCGAAGACCGAATCCGAGCGGCTGGCTTTGAAGCTGGCGGACGAACTGGATCTCGACCTCGTGTCGACCCTGCCGGGGACCATCGTCGGCCCGCATTGCTTCAGGCTCACGCCGACGATGGGGTATCTCAGACAGGCGATCGATGGCGACGTGTTCCTCGACATCAACCTCTGTTTCAACTTCGTCGATGCACGCGACGTTGCAGCCGGCATGATCGCCGCCGCGGAGAAGGGCCGCACGGGGCAGCGCTACCTGCTGGCCACCGAGGAGGCGGTGAGCAACCACCGCCTGCTCGAGCTGGCACAGGAGTTCAACCGGGAGGTGAAGATGCCGCCGAAGGCCCCGAGGCTCGCCCTGATGGCGGTCGCCGGCGCCATGGAGCTTGGCGCCCGCATCACCGGCCGCGAGCCGCGGATGTTGCGCAGCCAGGTGAAGATCTTTTATGGCAACGAGCGTCGAATGGACCTCACCAAGGCGCGCACCGAGCTGGGCTACGCTCCCCGAGACCCCGAAACCGCCATCCGCGCGGCGTTCGAGTACCTCGAAGCCCGCGGATCCTGAAGGACCCGCCGCCTCCCAAAAAACAGACTCTATTGCCCGTTTTCTTTGAGCCGTTGAAGGGATCCGATCGAATCCACACAGGGTGGCCTCGAGCCCGCGCTTGTCACCCCACCGGCCCGATGGCGGGCGAAGACACCCGCCCGACCAATCGATCCGCGTTTTGTGGCGCGGGCGTCCCGCCCGCGATTCGGCGACTCCCTGCCGCCAACGCGCACCACACCGACCTCATGTCCTTTCGATGAGACACCGCCGCCAGCGCCGTGGGGCAGCACGGAATGACAGTCGCGGTCGAGACGCCGGAGGTTCACGGATGATGTTTTGATATGGCGTGTACGGATTTCCGGGAGAGGGAGGGGCGGAGAATATTTATGACATTTAAGTTGCATTTGCGTGACATCAACGCTACATTATTACCAGAGGTGACGGCACCTCTGGGAGAAGACATGGACACTGCACTCATCGAAGAAGCACTTTTGGTTCAGCGGCTCGGCGATCTCACGGGTTCGGAAATCGCCCGCGCGACAGGGGTCAAGGAAGCGACTGCCAGGGCATGGCTGAGCCGCACGCGATCTCCGAGCCGCGGGAAAGCCGCGGAGCGGCTGCTCGAGCTCTCCTCAATCGTCGAGAGGCTCTCGAAAGTCATGAAGACGAGGTACATCGCTGCCTGGCTCCGAAGGCCGAACCCTGGCCTGGGTCCCCGCAAGCCGATTGACCTGATCGCGGCGGGTCACTACGAAGATGTTTCGCGCCTCGTCGCCGGCGTAGAATCCCC
>CBDTWX010000432.1:0-5088 GCA_965364305.1 uncultured Thermoanaerobaculia bacterium | reverse complement strand
CGATACCTCCGGCCGGAACAGCCTCACGGTTTCTCCACCGCCGCGGGTGGCGCCTCGATGATGGAGACCGCGTCATCGTACCGCTTAAACTGAGGGAAGACGCGGAGGTGGTTCTCGAAGGGTGGTTGATGGGCAAGGCGCAAAGGTGGGGAAGGCTGGAAGTTCAATGGGACGATCGCGGGCCGGTCATCATCCCGTGGCGCGGTGAGGGCGCGATCGAGCGGGTCGTCTTGCCGCCTCCACCCGGGCCGGGTCGCCATCGTCTGGCCGTCACACTCCGCTCTCCACCCTACGGCGCAGTCGTCCTCGATCGGCTGCTGGTGAAACGACACTCGCCGGAGGATTATTCATGACCTGGACCGCCTGGTTCGCTCTGGTCGTCACCGTTTTCGTTGTTGCCGGTTTGGCCAAAAATCTCGCGGCGGATGCTCTTTTGTGGGGGGCAGTGGTCGTCTGCGGGTTTGCGGGGATTCTGTCCCTCGAGGAGATGTTCATCGGGTTCACCAACACCGGCATGCTGACAATCGCCGCCCTCTATATCGTGGCCGCTGGGGTACGCGAGACCGGTGCCCTCGACCTCGTCGCGCGAAAACTGCTTCGCGGTGTTCGCACGAGCCGCGCCTTGATGGTTCGCCTCGGGATGGTCGTGCCGGTGCTGTCCGCATTCCTCAACAATACGCCGGTGGTGGCGATGCTGATTCCAATGCTGAGCCAGTGGTCCGCCAAGCACCGCGTCTCGCCTTCACGGGTCCTGATCCCGGTTTCGTTTATGTCGATCCTCGGCGGCATGACGACCCTCATCGGCACGTCCACCAACCTCGTGATCCACGGCATGATGGCCGATGCCGCGGCGTCACGTCCCGATCTCGAGCAGTCGTTGCGGCCGATGGGTCTGTTTGAGATCGGCGCGGTGGGCATTCCGTGCGCCGTCCTCGGTGTCGTCTACCTGATCTTCTTCTCGCGAAGGCTCCTCCCGGAGCGCATGGACATGCTCGAGGAAATCGGGTCGTCGCCACGAGAGTACATGGTGGAGATGAAGGTCACCGAGGAGTGCCAGTTTGTCGGTATGCACGTCGAGGAGGCCGGCCTTCGCCACCTCCACGGCTTGTATCTTCACGAGATCGTTCGTGATGGCGAGCTCATCGCTCCGGTCCAACCGGACCATCTGATCGAGGCTGGCGACGTTCTGTCGTTCAGCGGCGTCGTCAGCACTATCGTCGATCTCGAAAGGCTGCCGGGGCTGATTCCGGTTGCGGATCCGGGTTATGAGCACCAGCTGTCGGTACAAAGGGAACACATGCTGACCGAGGCGGTCGTTTCGCCGACCTCGCCGATCATCGATCAGAGCATTAGCGCGTCCAACTTTCGTGCGCTGTATAACGCCGCGGTGGTTGCGGTCCACCGGGGTGGGACCCGCCTTTCCGGCCGAGTGGGCGATGTGGTCCTTCGCTCGGGCGACACCTTGCTCCTCCAAACAGGTCCACACTTTGTCGACGCCCACCGCAACAACCGGGACTTTTTCCTGGTCAGCGGCGTCGCCGACTCGCAGCCGCCCCGTCACGATCGTGCAGTGTTGTCGCTGGTTCTCCTGGCAGTGATGATCGTCCTGCTGACGACGCAAGTGATGCCGACGGTGCTGGCGGCCTTTTTCGTCGCCGGAGCGATGATTGTCGGACGCTGCATTTCGGTGCCGAACGCCCGCCAGGCGCTGGAGCTGCAGACGCTATTCGCTATTGCCGGTGCCATCGCTCTCGGGCAGGCACTTCTCAACTCCGGCGCGGTTCACGCGGTGGCCCATGGCACGGTATCGAGTCTCGGTACGTGGGGTCCGTTTGCCGTTCTGGCAGGAATTGCGCTACTGACCATGCTCTTCACGGAGGTGGTGACCAACACCGCCGCTGCAGCGCTCATGTTTCCGCTGGCAGTCGCAACGGCGTTAGATCTCGGCGTAGATCCCCGTCCGTTCGTCATGGTGGTGGCCCTGATCGCCTCGGCCAGCTTTCTCACCCCGATCGGCTATCAGACGAATCTCATGGTCTTCGGCCCGGGAGGGTATCGCTTTACCGATTTCGGCCGGGTCGGCCTTCCCTTGAGCCTGCTCTTGTTGCTGGCGGCGATCCTCCTTGCGCCGCGGGTGTGGCCATTTTGATCGCATCGAGGGCCGCCTCGTAGGCCCCTCGGTTCGATGGGCGGAAGAGCAAGCGCCCCGTGAGGCTGAGGATCAGACCACGACGAATCTGGGCGAGACGTCCAGGATGGTGGCGGGCGGCGTAGTGAAGGAGGTTGCGGTAGTAGGCTCTGAAAAACGCGGCCTCGCCAAGCGCGGAGACGCTGGTGCCGCCGACGTGACGCAGCCGAGCGCTCGGTTGCAGGAGAAAGCCTTCTTCGAATGGGAAATCCGGATCGGGCAGGTAGGACCGGAGACGGCTGCAAAAATCGACGTCCTCCCACCAGGCCGGGGCGAATGTGGGGTCGAGGCCGCCCAGTTCCTCCCACACCACGCGCCGCACCAACCATGCCGCGGCGGCCGGCTGCGGCACTTCGATCGGAGATGATGGAGCCGAGGCGGAGATGCTCCTACCGGGCAGACCGAGGGCGAGTCGAACAACGCCAGGAAGATGACGAAGCTGCCACCGGTGCTGCGGTTCACCGGCCATATCCTCGAGGAGTGGAACCGCCCCGACGGCCCGCGGGCGATCGGCAAGCAGCGCAACCAATCGGCCGAGCGAGCCTCGAGTGACGACTGTATCGGGATTGAGCACGAGGAGGTGCGGTTCCTCACCCTCGGAGGCGCCGCGGTCGGCCGCGTGGGCGAAGCCGTGGTTCTCTTCGAGGGCAATGACTTCGATCTCTGCGAACTCGGCGGCCAACCTTGCGGCGCCGCCGTCGCCCGAACCCGAGTCCACCAGGACGACGTGGCTCAGGTCGGGTCCGCCATCATCGAGAAGGGACCTCACGCACCTGCGGACCTCGTCGCCTCCGCGCCAACGAACCACGACGGCGCGAACCGAACCGGTCACCCCAGCTCTCCACGTGAATCTCCGTGAGACTGACGTGCGAACTTGACCGCCGCCCGCAGCATCGCCGGGGCCAATCCTCGGCGAGGGGCGGCCGGAAGCAGCGTGATTGCCTCGAGAAGGGGGCGTACGACGACCGACCAGCGCCAGTCGTCTCGTCGCTCGGCGAGCTTTGCCCGGCAGCGAATCTGAGCCCGTTCGGTGAGCAGAAGCTCCATTGCGGCGGCGGCCAGATTGACGTCGCCCGGCGGGACGACTCCGCCCCAGCCTTGATCTTGGGCAACTGCCGCCACGACGCCGCCCGCGCTGAGAAGCAATGGCACACAGGCCCACAAACCGTCAAGGGCTCGCGTGCGGAAGCTGAGGTCCGTCTCCTCTCCGGGGTGGTGGAGGACCGCCACCAGAGAGCTTCGGTTGAGGACACCGTGCCTCTCAACGTATGGGATCCAGCTTTCGAGCGGAACGACCTCGGGCGCCGTGAGACCGTGACGGGCGGCTGCTTTTGACAGGTCGGCCGCAGACATCGGTGCGATGTCGGCCGCAGGCCTTGCCGCTGTCGGCACGACGACGCTGACCTTGGCGGTGCCGAGGCGAGAACGCGCGGCGAGGAGCGTGTCCAGATCCAACCAGGGCCACACACCACCCCACCAGAGAACCACCGACCAGTCGTCCGGAACACCGTCAATGGGACAGGAGGGGGCTGGTGGATCGGCATCGGCGATGCCGAAGGGCACGGGGATGACGGGAACGTCCGACCGCGCGCCCAAAACCTCCGACCACCATGCCGCTTGCGCGTCACCGGCGACCAGGACGGCATCGGCCCTGGCTGCCACCAACGGCAGTCGAGCGGCTGCAGTACGCCGCCGACGACGTACGAGAGGAGAGTTCGGGCATGCCGAAAGCTCCGCGAGGAGGGGCGTAATGCCATCGATCACCAGCAGATGGCTGCCCAGAAATGCCCGCGGTGGAAGACACCAGGGTGGCGATACGATCGCCTCCGCCCAGCGCCAGGGAGGTTGCTCGACGACCGTCGGGCCATGTCCCTCAGGATGGCGTGAACCACTCGCGGCGGCAAGAACGACATCGTGACCGGCGGCCAAAATCACCCGCGCGAGCTCCCACGCTCGCAAGGCCGATCCCGCCATCACCGGTCCGACCTGGTCGTCGGTGAACACCAACACCCTCACTTCGCACCTCTCGGGATGCACTCGAGCCGCGGGCCGGGAGTCCGACGACGCCATCCCGACGACAGCAGCACCGGAAGACAGAGAGCTACGGCCATCGCCACCGGCAACGCTCGAGGATTGTCGCGCAGAAGCGTACGGACGGCCCGCGCTTCTCCTCGCAGAAGGCCTGTCAGGGACCACAGCAGGGCCCCGCGGCTGAGGTTTCCCGCGAGCGCTCGCCATCGATTGGCAAGCAGCCACCACGGATGGCGCCAGCTCAGGGAGAGCCCTGTGGCCGATCCCAGGTGGCGCGCCGGTGCGCCGCTGATCCACCTCGAGTGCCAACCCAGACGTCCGAGCCGCAAGCCGAGGTCGAGATCCTCGTGATAGCAGTCAAAGGTCGGGTCAAAAACCGCGCAGGATGGCAGGGCCGCAGCCAGCAGGGCGTCGAGGCGATACAGACAGGCCGTACCAGAGACAGCCACACGAAACATGGAGCGGCCATCTTCGGATGATGGCTTGCCACGATCGACCTGGACAGGAAGTCCCCAGTGGTCGAATTCGATGCCGCGTCCGTCGACCAGCAATCCCGATTGGTCAAGGACTGTACCCTGAACGGCGCCGAGCTTCGGGTCGCCATCGATGGCTTTTTCGAGTGCACCGAGCCACCCTCGTTCGGGGACTGCGTCATCGTTGAGCACGGCCGCCGCTTTGAAGTCACCCGGTATGTGCTCGAGACCTCTGTTGACTGCGGCAGCAAACCCGAGCCTTTCGGAGAATTGGTACACCGCGAAATCTCGAGCTTCGGGCGGATGTTCAGCGCCACCCGAGAGCACCAGCAATCTCATGTCGGGCGCAGGCTCGAGTCTGTTCACTGCCTCGAGGCAGGTCGTCAAATGAGGCGA
>CBDTWX010000431.1:0-5096 GCA_965364305.1 uncultured Thermoanaerobaculia bacterium | reverse complement strand
GGGCGGTGTAGCTCAGGGGTAGAGCAGGGGTCTCATAAGCCCTGTGTCGGTGGTTCAAGTCCACCCACCGCCACCATCATCAGCCGGTGCTGATGATCGGGAGCCAACGACTCTATTAAGATGGCCCATGGCCCTTGCTGAATTCCCGGCGCACTTCGCAGCCCAGTTTCCTGGCCTCATCGGCCGCAAGATCCTGGTTGCCCTCTCCGGAGGCCGCGATTCGGTGGCTTTGCTCCACCTGCTCAACGATCCGGATCTCGAACTCCAGCTGGAGGCGGTCCACGTCCACCATGGCGTCCGCGGTGAAGAGGCCGACCAGGATGCGACGTTCTGTCACAACGTTTGTCACGAGCTGAATATCCCCTTTCACCTCAGAAAAATCTCGATCGGGGATTCGAAGCCGGCGGGTCGAGAAGGGACCTGGCGGCAGCTTCGTTACCAGTCTCTCTTGGAGCTTCGCCGGACACGCGGAGCCGATGCGGTGGCCACCGGCCACCACAAGGACGATGTGGCTGAAGGGATTCTGGTTCAGATGCTGCGCGGCGGAGGACCTCGTGCCCTCGCAGGTATCGCCGCGCAGACCTCGTCCGGGGTCATTCGGCCGCTTCTGCCATGGACCCGTGGAGAGCTCTCCAGCTGGCTCCAGACAACCGGAATCAGCTGGCGAGAGGACAGTTCCAACCGGGACCTGAAGTTCTTACGCAACCGGGTCCGTCACGAGTTCATGCCCGCTCTCGAGGCGGCAAGCCCATCCTTTCGTCAGCACCTTGTCCACCTCGCCGAAACCCATTCCTTTACCGAAGCTCATCTTGCTCGCGAACTCGCCGACCGGGCTATCTGGATCGACCCGTGGGATCCCGGCGGCGGCGTGCCGTCTTTGAAGGTTCGTGAGCTCTCGCCCGCGCTCCGAGCTCGATGGCTGCATGCGCAGGCGCGGACTATCGAGCTCGAAAGGGTCACGAGGCGGCAGCTGGCTCTGTTCGAAGAGATGATCGACTCCGGCAAACCGCGCGCGGTGACCCTGGAGAGGCGCTGGCGCATTCGCCTGGCTCGCGGTCAACTGTGGCTCGAGCCACCTCGGGAGCCACTGCCGTTTTCGTTCTCACTGACTCTCGGCGAGACCATCGACCTCGCCCTCCCTGGGTGGCAAGTACGATTCAGCGACGACCGCGAACCGAAAGGGTCGCTCGGTTGGTCATTCCAACCTCGTCCCGGCCTCAATCTCGAGGTGCGCAACCCCCGCGACGGAGATCGAGTCAGAATCGACGGGGCCGCGGTTCGGGCGAGCCGGTTGCTCGCCCGAGCGATGCCCCGACACCTGCGCAATTCATGGCCGGTATTCTGCGAAGATGATAGACTTTACTGGATTCCAGGGGTATGGCAGGATCCGACGGCATCACGCTCGGAAGGCCCTGTCGTGGAGGTGATTCGTTGTGAGCAAACTGCGGGTGGTGTACGACGCTGAACGTATCAGCGAGCGGATGCAAGAGGTGGCGACGACCATTGCCGACGATTACAAGGATCAGGAGCTGGTGCTGGTCGGGATGCTGAAGGGCGCTGCGTTCTTCCTCGCTGACCTCGCGCGATGCATGCCGCGACCCGTGGACTACGAGTTCGTAGCGGTCACCTCGTCCATCGGCGTCCAGGGCGAGGTCGTGAGCCTGACTTTTGCGACGGAGGTCGACGTCGGCGAACGACACGTTCTGATTCTGAAGGACGTCTTCCACTCGGGGGTGACGGAGAACTACCTGATCACGCATCTTACACAGAAAAAGCCGGCGTCCATTGAGATTGTCGCCCTGATCGACAAACCGCAGCGGCGCAGCGTCAATCTCAAGGCGCGCTACTCGGTTTTTGAAGACACCCCCGATGGATTCCTGGTCGGTTACGGCCTCGGTCCGGGCCACGGTGAATACACGAATCGACCCGATCTCTGTCTCATCGAAGAGGGTTGATCTCGTAACGAACAGGGAACAAATCTGACGGGAGAAAGGGTTCTCCCAAGGGCCCCGCCATGAGGGCGGGCGCCGGAGGACAGACTAGAGTGAACCAGACCGTTCGAACCGTGCTGATGTGGATCGTGATCCTGGTGGGAGTGCTGTTGATTCTGCAGGTGCTCAGGGGCTACAACACCACCAGTCGTGAGATCGCGTTTTCCGAATTCCTCGACCGCGTCGCCGACGACCAGATCCAGAGGGTCCTGATCAAGGGCGACGAGATATTTATTCGCTCCAACGAAGCCATCGATGACGGCGCTGCCAGCCCACGCTACGACCTTTTGACCTATGATCCGGGATATGACGATCTGGTCACGGACCTGCGCGAGCACAAGGTCGAGATCAAGGTCGAAAAACCATCCGACGGGCGCATGCTCACTGCTCTCCTGTCGTGGGCCCCTCTCCTCATCCTGGTCGGTCTGTGGTTTGTCTTCTTTCGCCAGATGCAGGCCGGGGGCACCAAGGCCATGTCCTTCGGAAAAAGCAAAGCGAGGCTCCTCACCGAGGACCAAAAAAAAATCACGTTTGCCGACGTGGCCGGGGTCAACGAGGCCAAGGAGGAACTCGAGGAGATTATAGATTTCCTCAAGGATCCGAAGAAATTCACGCGCCTCGGCGGCAAGATCCCCAAGGGGGTCCTCCTGATGGGTTCGCCCGGTACGGGGAAAACGCTGCTTGCCAAAGCGGTCGCTGGGGAGGCGGGAGTCCCGTTCTTCTCGATCTCCGGGTCGGACTTCGTAGAAATGTTCGTCGGTGTCGGTGCGTCGCGCGTCCGTGATCTCTTCGAACAGGGCAAGAAGAACGCCCCGTGCATCATCTTCATCGACGAGATCGACGCCGTCGGACGTCACCGGGGCGCCGGTCTCGGAGGCGGCCACGACGAGCGCGAACAGACCCTCAATCAGCTCCTGGTCGAGATGGACGGATTCGAGTCCAACGAGGGCGTGATCCTGATCTCCGCGACCAACCGCCCGGACGTTCTCGACCCGGCGTTGCTCCGTCCGGGACGGTTCGATCGGCGGATCGTGGTCAACCCGCCGGACGTCAAGGGACGGGAGGGCATCCTCAAGGTCCACACAACCGAGATTCCGCTCGCCTCGGATGTCAATATGGCAGTCATCGCCAGATCCACCCCAGGGTTCTCCGGTGCCGACATCGCCAACCTCGTCAACGAGGCCGCCCTCCGGGCAGCCCGCTTCAACAAGATGAAGGTCGACATGGCGGACTTCGAGTTCGCCAAGGACAAGGTGATGATGGGTTCGGAGCGTCGCTCGCTCGTCATGTCGGAGGAGGAGAAGCGCCTCACCGCCTACCACGAGGCCGGTCACGCCCTGGTGGCTGTTCTCTTGCCGGAGGCCGACCCGCTCCACAAGGTGACCATCATCCCTCGTGGGTTGGCGCTCGGGCTGACACAACAGCTGCCGCTTGAAGATCGCTACACCTACGCCCGCACCTATCTCGAGGCGAACCTCCAGGTGCTGATGGGTGGGCGTCTCGCGGAGGAGCTCATCTTTGGACCGGAGCACATGACCACCGGCGCCGGCAACGATCTCGAACGGGCCACCGAGCTGGCCCGCAAGATGGTCTGCGAGTGGGGTATGAGCAAGACGATGGGCCCGCTCACCTTTGGCAAACGCGAGGAGTCGATCTTCCTCGGCAAGGAGTTTGCCCGACACCAGGACTACTCCGAGGCGACCGCGGTGCAGATCGACGACGAGATCCGCAAGTTCATCAACGCCGCCTATGAGGTGGCGAGCAGTCTGATCATGGCCCACAGGGACGCGTTGGAGGCCATCGCACAGGCACTGCTCGAGCACGAGGTGCTCGATGGCGAGGAGATCTACGAGATTCTCGGGAAAAACTCCGACCTCGACGTCGCGGCGATCAAACGGCAGAAGGAACATACCGACCGGGAGGTGACGGAATCGGTCTGATGGGGAGCCCCGGGCGCCGAACGCCGCGCCTCGACCAGCTCTGGCCGCGGTCGCGGCCAGCCGTGATGGGCATTCTCAACCGAACTCCCGACTCATTCGCCGACGGCGGAGAGTGCTTCCGTTTTGAAGACGCCTTGGACCACGCCGAGAGCCTGCTCGACGGAGGCGCAAACATCATCGACGTGGGCGGTGAATCCACACGGCCCGGCGCGAATCCGGTCGACGCACCTGAAGAGTTGGCCCGCGTCATCCCGGTCATTTCCGAAATCCGGCGCCGTTGGCCGGGGGTCGTGCTGTCGGTCGACACCTCGAAGGTCGAGGTCGCGTCGGCCGCCATGGACGTCGGAGCCGACCTCGTCAATGACGTGACCGCAGCATCCGAACCAGGCATGCTCGAGCTGATTGCCGAGCGTGGGGCCGGTGTCGTCCTCATGCACATGAGGGGCGAACCGCGAACCATGCAGCGCGACACCACGTACTCCAACGTAGTCGCCGAGGTGCACGAGTTCCTCCGGCGGCGCGCAGCCGCGGCGGTCGCTGCCGGCATCGATCCGCATCGGGTGTGGCTCGACCCGGGCATCGGTTTCGGAAAGGACGATTCGGGGAACATGGCGTTGCTGGCTTCGCTCGCCGAGCTTTCGGCAATAGGTCACCCGGTGCTGGTCGGCCCGTCCAACAAGAGCTTCATCGGACGCCTCACGGGTGCGCCGGTTGACGCGCGTCTTCCCGGGACGCTCGGCGCGTTGATCCCGGCGGTCGGCCTCCCACAGGTGGTGGTTCGAGTCCACGACGCCGCTGCCGCGGTGCAGTTCTTCGAAATCGCGGCGCGTCTTGACAAGGTTTCGGCATGAGCTGGCTGCTCGACCTCCTCCGCCGGCTCACCGACCTCCAGGTGTCCATCGCCGATGTCGCCGACATCCTCACAGTCGCCGTGCTCATTTACGCCCTCCTGGTCCTCCTCAAGGGTACCCGGGCGATGCAGATGCTGTGGGGCATCGTCATCATCGTCGGTCTCTATCTCGCCGCCAACACGTTCAAGCTGATCACGCTGTCGACAATCCTCTCGAAACTCCTGGTCTTTCTTCCGTTCGCCATCATTGTCCTTTACCAACAAGAGATCCGCCGCATGTTGACCGCCCTTGGTTCGACCGCCATCTTCCGCTGG
>CBDTWX010000430.1:0-5108 GCA_965364305.1 uncultured Thermoanaerobaculia bacterium | reverse complement strand
GGTCGCATCCGTCCTCTTCACGCTGGTCGGTGAGCGGCGTCGAGAGCTCGCAACCGTGCGGGCGATCGGCGGCTCCAAAGGTCAGCTCAGGACGATAGTAGTCGCCGAGGCCGGTTTGCTCGGTGTCGCAGCGAGCGCCGCCGGGGCTGTTGCCGGGCTGGCGGTCGGGGTGATCCTCGTCAAGGTCGTCAACTTACAGTCGTTCGGCTGGTCACTCGATCTGGTGTTGCCCTGGAGCTCGCTGGCGGAGCTCGTGGCATGGGTCCTTTCGGCCTGCATCGTCGCGGGTCTCCCGCCGGCGTTTGCGGCTTCGCGACTGCAACCGGCAACGGTACTGCGGGAGGACGGGTAAATGCTCCGACAAAAACTTCCCCAGTGGATGGTCGTGGCAATCCTCCTCGCAGTGTGCTGGGCCGGAGCCGAACAGCTGACCGATTGGCGGCGGGTGATCGGCCCGCCTGAGCTCGACCTCCCGCGCGACCATGGAGCGCACCCCGAGTATCGCACCGAGTGGTGGTACGTCACCGGCCTGGTGACCGATGACCAGGGCCGTCGCTACGGTTTCCAGATCACCTTCTTCCGTCAGGGTCTCGATCCAACCGAGCCGGCTCCGGGAAGCTCGAAACTGCGGGCGAGACAGGTGATGGCGGCCCACCTGGCGGTCGCAGACATCAAGGAACGGAAGTTCTATCACGCTGAGCGCTTGCGGCGCGTCGCCGGCGGCCTCGCGGGCGCGTCGGAGGGGGACCTCGATCTGTGGCTCGACGACTGGCGGATGCGCCGCGCCACCGACGACGCCTTCACCGCGAACGCCCACGACCCGGCGCAAGCGATCGGCCTCGCGCTCGAGATGCGGCCGCAGCGAGGTCTGGTGAGGCACGGTGACGGAGGATACTCCAGGAAGGGAAGCGAGCCGGGCAACGCATCGGTTTACCTGAGCTTGACGAGACTCAGAGTGACCGGCGAGCTGGAGGTCGGGGCCCGATCGATGGCGGTCGAGGGCGAGGCGTGGTTCGACCACGAGTGGGGCAGTTCCCAACTCGATACCGACACCGTCGGGTGGGACTGGTTCAGCCTCAGGCTCGACGACGGAAACGACCTGATGGTCTACCTTTTGCGGCGAGCAGATGGGAGCGCGGGGCCCTTTTCTTCCGGCACCCTCGTCCGCCCGGATGGGGAGACCGTGGTGCTGTCCGGAGAAGGCATCGAAATCGAGCCACGAGGTTGGTGGGAGAGTCAGAAAACCAACGTACGCTATCCGATCGACTGGAAGCTCCGTGTTCCGGTCGAGGGCATCGACCTCGACCTTCGTTCGTTGATGCCGAACTGTGAGCTGGACGGCTCCGCAACCACCGGCGTCGTCTACTGGGAAGGACCGATCGAGGCCACGGGCTCCCATTCCGGCGAGGGATACCTCGAGATGACGGGCTACGCAGGATCGATGAGCGGAGTCTTCTGACCGCTCGCCGGCCAGCTCGCAAGCCGCCGGCTGAAGGCCCTCTCAGCGGGTCAACGGGCAGACCTTCTATCGTCCTCGACGATACCGTCGCGCAGAGCTCGAAGGTTCGGAACCGGGACCGCCAAACAGCGGTCGTTGGCCGGGTTGTACATCAGGCGGTAGGACAGGCCGCGAAGACAGGATCGCTCGGCAAGCCGAGACCGATCACGCAGTCAGGCTCGAGGCCGGCCGGAAGGTGCGAATCCCAACCGAGATTCCCAGCCGTGCGAGGCATTTTCAGGGGACAGGGGCGGAGCAGCGTTTTGCGGCTTACCAGGCCTGCCCGATCTGGATGTACCAGTAAATGTCCTCCGGTCCGCGGGCGATGTCGATGCCGACCCACAGATCTTCCTCGGGCAGGAAGAGAAAACGACCACCGATTCCACCCGCATAGATGTCGTCAACGCTCTCAAAGATCGGGACATCCCCTCTGGTTGTGCCAGCTCCCGCGAAACCAACGACTCCCCACCGTTTCGAGAGGTTGAACCGCCCCTCGACCTCCGCCACGCCGACTCGTTCGTTCTGATAGCGCAACGCGGGCACGCCGCGAAGGGTCACCCAGGGGTATCCCCAGAAGGGCGGTCTGCCGTCGATCGCTTTACCATCGATGCGCCAGCCGAAGACAAACCGCTCGTGCAGTTGGTGGAAGGAGTTGACCTTGAAATTTGCGTTCCAGTAATCGAAATCTCCCCCGATGGCGTCGTCGTAGCGCCACAGGTCGAGCTGGATCAACCGACCATTATTCGGCGTCATGACGTTGTCGCGGGTCTCCCAGATGGCCTGTGCCGCGAGACCGACGTTGGTCGTGTCGCCCTCTCCAATCTCGAGCGGACGGTCGAAGCCGAGCTCGACCGTCGCCTCCGCGGCGAGGGCTGACAGCTTGGCGCCGAGAAAAAAGGCGCTCTTGCCAAGCCTGAACCTGACATCCTGGTAGAGGATGCCTCCCTCGATGTCGAAATCAAAGGGAATGTTGAGGCGGAAAATGGTCGACTTGACATTGGCGTACCCGAAGGCGCCGACATACCTGAGGGAGTCCTTTCGATTCGACCTCGAATGGCCGATACCGGCGGCCCAGGTGCCGCTGTCGGTGTACGCGCCGGCGACCGCGGAGATCGTTGGTAGTGGTTTCTTTTTCTTGCCAGTCTCGGTGGTCCCCTGCGCCGTCATTGCCCGAGGGATCGCAGCCTCCTCTTCGGCCCTGCCCTTTTTCTTGTGGAAGTACGCGAGCGCCGCACCGAGACCGACTCCGATCGCCGGCTCTGTGATGAAAATCGGGATCGGCAGCACGCGGGCACCGCCGGTCTTTCTCGTCTTTTTCTTGGCAGGCTGTTTCGGACCTTTGTCTTCCGGTTTTGCCGACGCTTCGGTTGATCCGGTTTCTTGGGCCGCGACATGCCTAGCAGGGGCTGCGAGAGCGAGACCGCAAATTACGGCGGCAGCCACGACACAGCGGCCCATCCCTTTTTCGAATTCGGGCCACATACCCTCCATCGACTCGCCCCTCCCTTGGGACCTCCCGGTTGATGATACTCCGTTCTCAAACTGGAAAAACTACCAGGCGGGGTTGCGCAACCGTCCCAGCTGACGCTTCTGGAGCGCCTCGATTTCAGCCAAACGCCGACGAATTTCTGCCGCGGTCGCCGGTTTTGGCGTGAGCTTGAGGGCCGCCACCAGGTACTGGTACGCCGCCGTCGGGTCGCGCCGCTCATCGAAGAGGAGGAAACCCGCCAGCGCGTAGGCCTCGGCGACGCCCGGCGCACGGGGAGCCTCCCCGATCACCCGCTGCAACAAGACCAGCGCCGCGTTCGCCTGGCCCTTCTCCCTCAGCCAGCGCGCCAAAGACACCGCTTCCGTGATCGACAGAGCGCCGCGGCTCCGCGCGGCGGGCAGCGCGAAGTACTCGGACGCGGCCTCATCGTAGTCCCCCCGCACCAACGCCTCGCGGATCGTCCCTCCGCCCGTCGGCGCTGCCTTTGGTGCTCCGATGTCCCGGGGCGATCTTGACACCGCACGCCTGTTCATCACAAACGCCGCCCCCGTACCGGCCAAGAATCCTCCGATGTGCGCCCCGTGGGCCACCCCGCCGCCTCCTGCAAAGAGGAACGGCAGCACGTTGTCGATGAAAAGGTAGACCGCCAGCACGATGCGGGCGGCGATCTGAAAGGTCTGGAGGAAAAATGGCGGGAGAAGCACCAACACGCGGACCACGTTCTTCGGGAACCAGACAAAATAAAAGCCCAGGACGCCCGAAATCGCTCCCGACGCCCCGATCAGAGGCACGTCCGACGACGAGAAGAAGGCAGCGTGGAACATCGTCGCAGCCGCCCCGGTCAGCAGGTACCACACCACGAACCAGACGATTCCCAACCGGTGCTCGACGTTGTCGCCATAGATCCACAGGAACAGCATGTTCCCGAATAGATGCATGAGGCCCCCGTGCAAGAACATCGAGAACACGAGATCCTTCAGCGAACCCTGGGCTGGGCGGTAGCCGTGCTTGAAGACAAACAGATCGTAGGCGGAGACCTGGCGCGCGGCCTGGCCGAGCTCGGCTCGATTGCGAACGTACTGTGACAGGAACTGCACGTACTCCTGAAACGCCGGGTCACCGGTATCCGCCGGCCGCGAACCCATCGGGAGGTTAATGAGCAGAAAGGCGAGCACGTTGAGGGCAATGAGGGTCCACGTGACGACGGGCACGCCTTTCGGATTCGGGGCATCGGAGAGGGGCAGGAACATGGATGACCTCCGACCCGCACCGACACGGGCCGAAAGCAAGACTATCACCGCGCCCAGACGGTCCTCGGATGTCGGCACGGCTCGACAGTTCTGAAGGTCTCACGATTGACGGATCAGCGGACTCGAAAGCGGCAGATGTGCCGGCCCCCGGCACCGTTGATTTCGGAAACGTCGCTGTTTCGGAGCCTGCGGTGTAACGAACCTCGACCTCGCACGCCTGTGTATTTGAAACCGGGACCGCGACTCACTCGCGAATTTCCAACCGGGACAAGGAGGCAACAATGCTCAGAAGAATCGTCATCACAACCGGGTTGATCGTCCTCAGCGCCATCTCAGCGCTCGAGGCCGAAGCTGCCGGGCTCCGCGCTCAGAACATCCCCGGGGCCTCGTGCAAGCCGGCCTACGAGATCGACGGAGACTGGTACGAGTACTACGGGCGTGCGCTGGTCAACCTCACCAGCGAGCCGCTGGGTGCGTTCATCGCGGTGTGCCCTCTCAGTGAGTTCGCTCCAAAGTGGACCTCAACCGAACTCCGTGTCGTGTTCAACGACCCCGACCAGGCGGAGGCTTGGTGCGCGGTCTACGACCAGAGTGGCGAAGAGATCGATTTTGGTTACGTTGATTTCACTGGGTCTCAAGGCATCTACGGCACCGCGGTGGCGGAGTCCGCGGTCCTCAACGCGACCGTCTATTGCGTCGTCAATGCCGGCGCTTCCCTCGAGACGATCGAGGTCATCTGGTCCGAGGGCGAGTAGGCCCGACCGCAGATCCACACGCGAGAAAGACGAACGCAACAACCAGCCCGTACTTCTCACCGGGTTTCGTGACGAGGGCGGCGAAGCGCAAGTATCCGTTGGGTTTGTCGTGAATC
>CBDTWX010000429.1:0-5122 GCA_965364305.1 uncultured Thermoanaerobaculia bacterium | reverse complement strand
CCGAGCCGACCAGGTGCTCGGCGCCGAGGCTCTCGATCTCCTCGTCGATGACGGCGGCAAGGGTGACCCGACCGGAGGCCGGCAGCCCGGACCGTTGCAGCGCCGCCAACGCGGCCGCCATGGCCGCGACCGCACCCTTCATGTCGACCGCGCCGCGGCCCAACAGCCGGCCTTCGCGAACCTCGCCGGAAAAGCCGTGACCGGGATCCGTCTCGTTGAGCGGCACCGTGTCGGTGTGGCCGCAGAGGACGAGATGTGGGCCAGGCTCGCGGCCTTCCACCGTACACATCAGGTTGGGGCGGCCGGGGGCGGCTTCCACGAGCTCGGGCCGCAGCCCCTCGCGGTGCAGGAAGTCCGCCAGCGCAGCGGCAACCGCGGCCTCCTGATCGGCGACGCCGGGGTGGCTCGGGGTCCGGACCAGCCTGGCGAGGAGCTCGATCAGCGCGGTCCGGTCGATGTGGTCGAAAAGGTCACGATCGATGGTCACGCGGCCTCCATCAGGGGCTGGCGCAACGGTACCACGATTGGCCACAAGGGCATGCTCGGCGCCGGCACCATCAGGTGCACTCGCAGCGGCAGCGGCGCTTCGAGGTCGGTTTCCACGAGGCGCTTCAGGTACCACTCGAAATCGAGGCTCAGATCCACGATGCCCGGCGGTCCCAGGAAGCCGGCGTGGCCGTCGACCCGGGTGAGAAACACCGGATGGGCCGTCGCCAACGGCGATCGCTTCGACGCTTGTCGGCTCGCCCAAGGTCAGGATAGCGCCTCCGCTGATAATAAGGTTGGCGTCCAAGGTCTCAGGACACCCACACCCCTTCAGCAGCGGCAGGCTGACCATGAGGCTCAGCAATCCCCCGATCGCTCGATTCCGTCGCGATTCGATCACTCGGCCCCCTTGACGGCGCTGGTCAGCCCGCCTGTCCGGCAGATTTGGTAGAAACCATCCTCGAGTTTTTCGAAGCGGTCCGAATCTGCACGACTCGGGCGAGCGGAACGTCCATTCTCACGTAGGCCGCAGTCGAAGACGTGCCGTTCCCGAAACGATCAGCCTTGGAGCTGTTCCCTCCACCGTTTGAGCGTCTCTCCCGCCAGGTCCCGTCCACCGATCCCGAAGGCGATCGCCGCTGCCACTGCGATCGAACCGAGAACCAGACCGAATGCGATCGTGATGATCTCGTTGGCCAGACCCATTTCCCTGAGCGCCATGGCGCCGGCCAGGACAAGGATCGACACCCGCGCCGCCAGGGCCAGCATAGTGGCCTGTCTGGCGCCGGTCGACAGAACGGTCTTGCTCGCCAGGTTGGCGAGGAAGAGACCGATCACGAAGATGATCAAGCCGAGCAGGACATGCGCGGCGAATACCATGAACTGGGTGACCAGCTCTGCCAGGACCTCGAAGCCCAGGAGACCCACCGCCTCGACGGTTGCAAAGAGCATGATCGCGACCAGAACGAGATAGCCGGCTATCTCAGCCGGCGTGCGCTCGCCCTCCGCCGGTTCCGAACCGACGCCCAGCTTGACCAGGACAGAGTTGAAACCGACACCCGTGAGCAGCCCGGTGACCAGGCTGGACACCACCCGGCCTACGAAGTAGGCGATCACCAGGACCAGCGCGGCCGCAAAGACCAGCGGCAGCGCCGAGAGAAAGGTGTTGAGCATCTCACTCGCCGGCTGTGTGATGGCATCGAGGGCGAGGGCGTTGAGCGACGCGATCAAGACCGGCACCAGGATGATGATGTAGAGGACAAGACCGATGAGCCCCGAGAGCTTCTGCTCTCCGAGGGCGCTCGCCAGGCCGACCTGGTCCGAGAGCCGGTCGGCTCCGACCGCCGCCAGCAGGTTGGTGACGATCCTCTGGACGATTCGCGCCAACAACCAGCCGACACCCAGGATGACGCCGGCCGCAAGAAGATTGGGGAGAAATGCGAGGGTCTTGTCTACCATCCCCTGCACAGGGCCGAGCAGTCCATCGAGCTTGAGCGCACCCAGGATCGCAGGCAGGAAGAGCAGAAAGATCAGCCAGTAGACCGCGTCGCCCATCGTCTTCGACAGCGGCGGCGCCTCCCCTTCCTCGAGACCGGCCTGGTCCACGAGCCTCTCGTCGAGCTTGGAGGCCGATACCACTCGTCGCACGACAAACCGCAGACCGGAGGCCACCAGGAACGCCACCACCACCAGGATCGCCGGTCCGATGAGGTTGGGCAGGTACTCGAAGATCTGATTCAGGAATCGCGTCAACGGCTCGGTAATCATCCGCAGCCCCAGCACTTCGAAAAACGCGACGAGCACGAAGAGCATGAGCAGAGCGAAGACCCCGCGCGAGATCCACTTTTCGATCTCCACAGACTCAGCGCGCTCTTCACCGACCAGCCAGACGGCGAGACGGTCGTCGATCTCGGTCTTCTTGAGCAGAACCCTCACGAGCACGGCGACCGCCAACGCCACCAACCACCCGACCACCAGAATCGCGACGGCGGCCAGTAGCTCCGGTCCCCTGGCGAGTGCCAGCTCCGCAAACGAGTCCAGAATCTGACGCATCTTCCACCTCCTCCTGTTTTTTAACGTAAATGTCCCCTGCAATATAGCACCGTGAAAGCCCTTTCGAACCCATATCAAAGAGAGTGATTGCCTTGTAGCTCAAAAAAAACGAGTCATTTCGGAAGGGTTCCAACAAGGGTGCCCGAGGCCCCTTTGTGTTACCGTGAATAGCAGCCTTGGGAGCGGATGAAATGAGTGCCGAGAGCATGAGTGCAGGTCACGAAACCGTGTACGACCGGGAAAAGAACCGAATCTACATCACCGCCGTGGGCGATTAGGACATCGCGCAGTCCGAGGCGTTTTTGAGAGATTACAGAGAGGCGGTAGCTCAGACCCGACCAGGATTTACGGTGGTCTCCGATGTGCGTGGCTTCAAATGCAGCACCGAGGACGTGCAGCAGAAGCACGCCGAGGCCATCAAGCTGGATGCCGAAGCGGGCGTCAAAAAAGTCGCCCGTGTGGTGGGATCCACCCCTCTCGCCGGTTTCCAGATCAAGCGAATCTCACGAGACGTGGAGAACTACACGTCGGAGAACTTCGAAACTCTCGAGGAGGCGGAGAGCCACCTCGACAGCGACCGATCCGATGATCGCCAATCCACGCCTGCACGCGCTCTATCCTGACGTCGTCTGAATCTTCTGACCGGGCATGGATATCCCGGCACCATTCGCACCTTTCCACCTACAAAGCGCTCACGCGAAATGGGGCACCTCGGCAAAATCTCGTGTTACCTTGACTGCCTGGCGAAAAGGGAGCCCCAATGACCCTCGAGATCGTTTTTCTTTTTGTCCTGCTCGGCGTGATGGTGGTGCTGTTTCTCACCGAAAAACTGCCCGTCGACGTGACCGCCTTCGCCGGTCTTTCGCTCCTGGTGGCCACGGGGTTGGTGACGACCGACGAGGCGTTCGAGGGTTTTGCCTCTCCCGCCGTGATCACGATGCTCTCGGTCTTTCTGGTCAGCGCGGGTTTGCAGTACACGGGGGTGGCGGAGGTGCTCGGTACCAGGATTCACCGAGTCGTGGGCGGTCGGGAAATCCTGTTGATCGTCGCGATCATGCTCGTCGCAGGCGTTTTGAGCGCCTTCATGAACAACATCGCAGCGACAGCCGTGTTGCTTCCGGCAGTGGTCAGCCTGGCGCGGCAGGCGGGGCTGCCACCCTCTCGACTTCTCATGCCTCTGGCCTTCGGCGCGATTCTCGGCGGAACGACGACCCTGGTCGGCACGCCGCCGAATCTGCTGGCCTCCGAGGTCCTCACCGACCAGGGGCTGCGGCCCTTCGGGCTCTTCGAGTTCGCACCATTCGGCCTCGCGCTCCTCGCCGCCGGTGTGATCTTCATGATCACCATAGGACGCAAGCTCCTCCCCGATCGAAGCGGCGGCATGACCGAGATGGAGAAGGCCAACCTTTCAGAGGTCTACCGACTCGAGGAGAGTCTCTTCTCGATCACGATTCCGGCCGACTCGACGCTTGTCGGCAAGTCCCTGGCCGAGTCCCAGATGGGAAGCGTGCTCGGTCTTCAGGTGGTATCCGTCTTTCGCAACGGCGAGGAGACCCTGGCACCCGGGAGCGACTCCACGCTGAAAGCCGGAGATCGTCTCGTCGTTCAGGGACGACGGCGCGATCTTCAAGAGCGTCTGGAGCTCCAGGGTCTCGAAGTGGCCGAGCTCGGCTCGACCACGATGCAGGCGGCGGCCACATCAGTCAGTGGCATCGTCATTCGCCTCACGGCAGACTCGGACTACCTTGGGAAATCCGTCAAAGATCTCGACGTTCGAAATCGTTTCCGGGTGACCATCGTCGAGATTCGCCGCGACGGTCAGTCACTTCGGGACGGCTTCTCCGACCTCCCGTTCGAGGCCGGGGACGAGGTCCTGGCCCTCGGGCCGGTGGAACTGATCAACGAGCTGGCCTCGCGGACGGAGTTCGAAGTCGTCGCAGAAGGCCGTGAGGCCATCGAGCGGCTCGAGGACGGCCTTTTTGTTCTGCGGGTGGCCGAGAATTCTTCCATGGCCGGATCCACTGTCGCCGAAACCCGGTTGCGGGAGCGCTGGGATCTGACCATCGTCGGGGTGGTCCGCGGCGAAGAGACCCAGCTGGTGGTTTCGCCCAACGAGCCGCTTCACGCCGGTGACAAGTTGCTGGTCACAGGCCAGCCGTCCAAGGTGGCCCGCCTGCTCGAGCTCGGCCAGGTTGAAGTTGCCGAGAAGGCGCCTGGAGCATCGCTCGAGTCCGGGGATGTCACTCTGATCGAGGCCGTGGTGGCGCCGCGATCGGCAGCCGTCGGCCGCAGCCTTCGGGAGTTGGCGTTCCGGAAGAAATACGGACTGCGTGCGCTGGCGATCTGGCGTGGAGGAGATCCGATCCGTTCCGGGCTGCCGGATATTCCTCTTCGTCTCGGCGACGGCCTGCTCCTGCACGGCCGTCGGGACAAGATCGCCCTCCTCCAGGCAGATCCTGATTTCGTGGTCCTGTCCGAAGGCGACACGGGGCCGAGACGGCCGGGACGCGCGCCGTTTGCCATTGCGGCATTGCTCCTGATGGTCGGGCTGGTGGTGGCCGGAGTGTTCCCGATTCAAGTTGCG
>CBDTWX010000428.1:0-5133 GCA_965364305.1 uncultured Thermoanaerobaculia bacterium | reverse complement strand
CGGATACTTGCGCTTCGCCGCCCTCGTCACGAAACCTGGTGAGAAGTACGGGCTACCTCCACTCGGCGACAAAGATCGCCGGGTCTTCAGTCGTTCCATCGTTCTGCACCTCAAAATGGAGGTGGGAACCGGTTGACTTCCCGGTCGAGCCGACGGAACCGATGGTCTCGCCCGATTCCACCTTTTGACCCGGACTGACCCTGAACGAATCTAAATGCCCATAGTAGGTGCTGTAGCCGTTGCCGTGGTCAATTACGATCACCGTCCCCGCACCAGGGACCTCTTCGTACCTTTCTGTAGCCACCCTCACCACGCCGCCGGCCGCCGCGAGCACCCGGGTGCCGGCCGGAGCGGCAACGTCGATTCCCCGGTGAAAGACCTTTTTCTTGGTAAAAGGGTCGATGTACCCGGGTCCCCACGATCTGGTGACACGGCCCCCGGGGAGGGGATTGACGATGTGAAGATCGGTTTCGACAGAACGAGCCGTGCTCGCACCGGTCTGCGGGTGAACGTCCGAAGCCGGAGTGGCATCGACCCCACCCGCCAGGGGCAATAGAAAAACGCCGACAGCAGCGGCTCCAGCAAAGGCGAAACCCAGACGCGGCCGGCTGCCGCCGTCGCAATCGATGATATTTTTGATTCGCACTCCGATCCTCCTTTTCTGTGCTGTCATGGTCGGCGCTCCAACTTCCTGCAGGTCGAGTCGAAGCACGTTGAGAAGGCCTCCCACATAATCACGGGCTGCGAGACGCCCGGCGGAAACCACCGTTGCATCGCACAGCTTTTCGCGTTCATCGTTGAGCTTGGCGGAACTGATCCACACCAGAGGATGAAAGAAAAATGCCGATTGCAGGATGTGCTGCACAGCCAGCCAAAGAGCATCGAAACTGGCCACGTGGGCCATCTCGTGGGCCAGCACCGGTTCCAGGCTTTGCGGGTCGTCGGCCACCGCCTTCGGAACGAAAACCACCGGCCGGATGACCCCAAACGTGAACGGCACAACCGATTCAGCCGACGACACCAACAGGACCGCACGCCGTAGTCGCAATCTGGAGCTCCAGGTCTTGGCTATCGCGAGCGCATCCCCGTGTTTCAGCGGTTTCGCCGCCCTGGCAACTCGGATGAACTCGCGCCGTCGCCGACGATAGATCCCGTAGGTTGCCACGGCACCGATCAACCAGGCGACGGCGAGCCACGAGGTCAGGGGAACAGGAGTCGTCGTACCCGGAGTCCCCGAGGTCTTCACCCGCGGACCGACCAAAGCGGCGGACACCTCTCCGGCGTCCCTGTCAGTACCTGCAAAAGGAAGCGGCGCCTCGGTCAATCGGTTCAGGAGCGCCCCCACGCTCATGGGGTGCGTCAGCCCGGGGGGCAGGACAAGGCGCACAAAGACCAAACTCCAAAGGGCCACCCGGAGACCCGGTCCACGCCCCCGCGTCAGACTGGCAGCCGTCACGACCGCGCCAAATACGATTGCAGCGCAGAGACTCTGCCGACCCAGAAGATCGACCCAGCTCGCCATGCAGCCGAGCGTTCCGGTGATCGCGCCCATCAGTTGTCTCCTTCGGCTGCGTCAAGGAGTTGCTGCAGCTCGACAATCTCCTCCTCGCTGAGTGCGCCGCTGTCGGCAAATAACGAGACGACGGGCACGTGACTGGTCTCGAGGACCTGAGCCGCAAAGTCACGCACCAGCCGCGCAAGCCCGGAAGCACGGGTCACCGAGGCCCGATAGATGTGGAGGCCGTGAAAGGCCTCCTTCTCGACAAGGCCTTTGCGCACCATCCGTTCAATCGTCGTGCGAGTCGTCGAGTAGGCCCAGGAAAGGCGTTCTCCCAGGTCGTCGTGGACCTCGCGTGCACTGAGGCCGTCAGCGTCCCACAAGACCTTCATGACCTCGAGTTCGGCGGGAGTCAGCTGCGGAAGATCCTTGCCGGAAACCATGGTCCCCCTTCGTTCATCTATTGCTACACGTGTAGCATAGTTGCTACAATAGTGCTTGGGAATCAATATGTCAAGGGGTGCGCGTCAGCCCGCAATTCTCGCCGGGTTTCCAACCGAAACCCGGCGAGAATTGCCGTCACAGCCCAAGCTCGTCGAACTCCACCAGACCCGCGGTCACCTCGGACCGGGCCAATTCCACCGCCTCTGCGGCCGCCTCCAGCATTTCCGGCTCCAGATTCCGGCTGAATCTGATATCGAGGACGCCTGATCCGATATCGAAACTGAAGACCCTCCCGACAAAGGTCCCGTCGTGGACCTCGCGTGCAACCCGAAGCATGGCCTCGGGAACATCCACATCGACCGCTGCGATCACCAGATCCGGCTCGTCTTCGATCATTTCAGGATCGGTGGCGATCAGCAGCATCCCGGCGTCTCGGGCAGCCGCCAGCACCGCGGGATCGGGCCGATCACACGCGTACAGGGCAATATCGATCCCGAGAGAGCTCAGTCGTTGGACACCTTGGGGTCCATCCGCCGTCTCCACCACGACATCTCGCCGCCGCGCGCGAAACCCAGCAACGAAGCCCTCCTCCAGGAGCACGAGCCAGGGCTGCCCCTCGCCAAGGAGGAGGCCGACTCGTCGATCCGTGGCCATCACACGGACGACCGCACCCGTCAGATAGCCCACTTCTTCGGCGAGAAATCGGATCCCACCCACGTTGTGGGCTCTGACATTTCCGGGAAGCATCATGAACACGGTGTTCGGCCAGGCCGCCGCATCGGTGTACAAAAGCCTTTCCGAACAGACTCCAACGCAAAAAACCAGATCCACTCCGGCGGCCCCCTGCTCGGCGAGCCTCGCGCGCGCGCCGGCCGGTTCGTCGGCCCGAAGGCGACCAACCTCAGCCCCGAGCTCAGAGGCGATGAGCCCCAGCCCTCGTTCCGCGGCACGCTCCCATCGCCCGGAGAGGCCATGCGAGGTGACCAAGCGTACGGTGAACACCTCAGCCTCGGACTGCTCTTCGCGCGTGCATCCCGGCATGAGCACCACGATCAAGACCGCAGGCGCTATCAGGATGGATACAGGATTGCGCATCGCACCGATCATGCTACCTCGATCGTCTACGGTACCATGGGCCCATGGATCTCCTGCAACTCGTGGCAGAGCTCGATGAGCTGCTCGAGGCCGATGGCGCGCCCGACTACGGACCTAACGGACTCCAGGTCGAGGGCGCCCCCGAGGTACGGAAGATCATCACCGCGGTCTCCGGCTCGCGAGCCCTGTTCCGCTACGCGATCGAGAGCGACGCGGATGCAGTCATCGTCCACCATGGCATCCTCTGGAACTCATCGGAGTCCGCGAGGATCGTGGGATCCCACCGCGAGCGCATCCGGCTGCTGATCGAAAACCAGATCTCGCTGATCGCCTACCATCTACCCCTCGACAGCCACCTCGAGCTGGGCAATGCCGCCCAGCTGGCTTGCCGCGTCGGTCTCGAGGAGCTCGAACCATTTGGGATCCATTGCGGCGCACCGGCCGGAGTCTGCGGAGTTTTCGCCGCCCCGGTCGAGCTTGAGGAGTTCGTCGCCGCCGTCGCGGAGGCATGTGAGCGCGAACCGCAGGTGTTTCCCGGAGGCGTTCATCCGGTGTCGTCGGTGGGCATCGTCACGGGCGGTGCGCAGAAGGAGTTTCATCAGGCAGTGTCCGCCGGCCTCGATGCCTACATCACCGGCGAGGCCACCGAATGGGTCCTGCACCAGGCGGCTGAAGATGGTGTCCACTACCTGGCGGCGGGTCATTACGCCACGGAAAGATTTGGCATCCAAGCCCTCGGTCGGTGGATCCGTGACCACCACGGACTCGACGTCGAGTTCGTCGATATTCCAAACCCCGTTTGAAGAATTGGGAATGAGGAATGCCGCCCACCCGCCCAAGGGACAACCGCAGATCACGCAGATAGGCGCAGGTAGGACCACCCACATCGCAACACGAATACACGAAATCCCCGGCCCACCCGCCGGCCCTAAAAACTCGTCTAAAGCACTTCAGGATGCCCTGACCTGCTCCGGTTGACGAACTAATGGGGAGGGTGGGCGGGAATTCAAAATTCAAAATTCAAAATTCAAAATTTCTTTCGCTGGGGAGGTGGGATGGGAGCGCTCCGGTACACTCGCGCCCATGGTTGCCTCCGAGCGCGCACCGACTCCATCAAACTCGTACTCGTTTTCTCGGTTGAAGTGCTTTCAGCAGTGCCCCATGCGGTATCGCTTTCGATATCTTCAGGGTCGCAAGGAGGCCTTCCGTTCCATCGAATCCTTCCTCGGGAACACGGTTCACGACGTCCTGGAGTGGCTCTACGAACAACGCGGCGGAGGCACGAGCCCCGACCGGGAGACGACTCTCGATCGCTTCGTCTCCCTTTGGGCGGAAAAATGGGAGCACAACATCTCAATCATTCGTATCGACGATGACAAAGAGCACTACATCCGCACCGGTCGCGAGATGCTCCATCGGTTTCATCGCGACACGTTCGCCCGTGACCAATCAACGACCGTGGCCCTCGAACAGCGGCTCTCGGAGCGCCTCACCGACGACGTGGTCTTCACCGGATTCGCCGACCGGGTCGGCCGCACTGAAAAGGGCCGCCTCTTCGTGATCGACTACAAGACCTCGAAATCCGAAGGCAACGGATCCGAGTTTTCGGAGGGCCTCCAAGCCCCGCTCTACGCTGCCTGCGTTCTGAGGCATCATGAGGAAAAAGAGGTTCTCGCCGGATACCACTACCTACGGCACGGGACGACACGCTGGCAACAGGTGGATCGCGCTCGGGCGCACGACCTCCTGAACCGCTTTCTCGAGCTGGTCGAGGAAACCAACTGCGCAGCGGATTTTCCGGCTCGCCCGGGGATTCTGTGTGCGTGGTGTGGTTTCAACGCGGAATGTCCAGCGGCCGAGGTCGCCGACCAGTTCTCGGGAGGTCTCCGCCACGCTGAAAAAATGGGACGGCGGCTGCTGTAGACGCTTGAGGCTCGGGGCTTGGGGGGCCGAGGCCCGAAGTTTTCCTGGCCTTCTTCGTGCTCGTGCTCGCGCTCGATCTCGGCTCGCCCACCAACGCTCGGAAAAGGTTCTAGCCCGCACTTCTCACCAGGTTTCGTGACGAGGGCGGCGAAGCGCAAGTATCCGTTGGGTTT
>CBDTWX010000427.1:0-5155 GCA_965364305.1 uncultured Thermoanaerobaculia bacterium | reverse complement strand
TGGAGCCAATTTTTCTCTTTATTATGCCGGAGCTTACGCACAATCGAGCCAGGCTTCATTCCTGCTTGATATGAGAAAATTTGATTTCAGTATTGACGGGAATTATGAAGTAGAATATGCCATTCCGGATGAAGGTGCTGGTGGATTCGGCTCTTCTCGAGGATGACGGCGAGCTGGCCCGCGATCTGTTGGAAAAGCTTCTGGTGGTATCTGCTGTAGGCGTTCTTCTCTCGGCTGGAAAAGAAGAGAAATCCCACCGGTTGCCCACGCACGATCAGTGGGCAGGTCAGGCTCGATCGCATACCCTCTTCGACGATCATTCGGGTCGATTCCGAGTGGGGGTGCTGCTCGAGGTAGCCCTCGAGATCGTTGAGGATCCTGGGTTGCCCGGTTCGAATGATCCGCTCCAAGCTGCTTCCGGCGAGCCCGGCCGAATACCCCAACTTCAGCTTGATATCAGCGGCCTCGGAACGAGCCCATGCGGCCCGCACCAACGACTGTTTCTCCTCGAGCAATCCGAGTCCAATCCGTTCGTACGGAATCAGAGAGAAGAAATTTTCGTAGACCTGGTCCAGAACCTCGTCGATCACCAAGCCCTCGTTGATTCTCTGCGTGATTCTCGCGAGCATCGCGGACTGCTCCGACTGCGCTTTCAGGGCGCTTGCCAAGTTTCGCAACGCTTCACCGAGCCCGGACATCTCGTCCGGTGCGCCAATCGGAATTTCGACGTCGAAATCTCCTCGTTGAAAAGCCTCGACGGCCCTGCGATATCGAGACACCCTCGGGTCGTGCACGTTTCCTCCGGTCTTAACGTCGATACGCGTGGAATCGCCTTGGACTATCCTATCGTGCGCAGAATCGGACCCAACCGTTGCACGGTAGAATCAACAAAGGGGTGCACCGTGGTATTCGCGCGAAGGCTGCGTGGCCCGCTGGTGACGCTGGGGCTGGTACTTCTTTCCGGTTGCGCCTCGGGCCAAAGAGACCTGACCGCTCGCGACTACTGGCCGACCGGATCAATGTGGAAAAAGGCGGCCTCTCGCGCGATCACGGACCGCGGGACCTGGATCCCCTTGGCCGGAGCCGGCGTCGTCAGCATCGACGGCTGGGACGAACGGATCTCCGACTGGGCGATCGACAACACGCCGATCTTCGGATCTCAGGAAAATGCCAAACGGGCGAGTGACACCCTCTGGTTGGCGACCCAGCTGGCAATGGCCGGCACGGCGCTGGCCGTACCGAACGGCCCAGATGCCTGGGAGTGGAAGCTCGAACGCCTTCTCCTCGAAGAATCCGCCGTCATACTCACCGATGGAGTGACCGGAGGGCTCAAGCGCTTGACGCACCGTGAACGCCCGGATGGTTCGAATTTCAACAGCTTTCCATCGGGACATTCCTCGGAAGCCTTCGTCCAGGCTCGGATGGCCTGTCTCAATGTAAATGATCTTCCAGGTCTTTCGAGGGGCTGGCGCGTCACGCTCAAAAGCACTTTCACGTCAATTGCCGCGGCCACGGCGTGGGCCCGCGTGGAAGGCGGCAAACACTATCCCTCGGATGTTCTCTTCGGGGCGGCCTTGGGCAATTTCATCGCCATTTTCGTTCATGACGCCTTCCTGCCGCCCGAGTCGACAACCCAATTCCGAGCTTCTCTCGGCCGAAACCACTTCTCCTTTTCCGTCGCCTACTCGTTCTGAGCGATCTCGCGACTCTCAGTGTTCTGGCTCAAGATCTCGATCTCCATCCCTTATGAGGTAACATTGTAGGGAGTGACTTGACCAATGTTTGGACGCGGAAGAGTCTGGACGAGGCGCTCTGACGCCTCACATCGATCACGCGAAATGGATCGATCTCTCGGGTGCGCGCCCAACCCGCGCCAGACGAGTGTCCGGGGTTAGGATCTTTCGATGTCACTTGTAGGACGTCTCGAGAACCTGCCGCTCGTCGAGCTGCTGCACGTGCTTTCGATGTTTCGAAAGTCGGGCGAGCTGACGATCACAAGGGGCGACGAGGTCGGCGTCTTCCTCCTGAATAACGGCAAGCTCTACCACGCCGCCAATGGCCTGTTCGCTCCGTCGGTCGGAGAGGTCCTGCTGAGCCGCAACGTGATCTCACCCGAAACCCTGGATGCGGCGTTAGCGACTCAACGCCTGGCACCCAAACGCAAAAAGATCGGCACAATCCTGGTTGAGATGAACGCGGTCACCAAAGAGACTCTGCACAACGTGCTGCGGGATCAGTTGCAGAGAATCGCCAAGGACTTCATGAGCTGGGATACAGGTTTTTTCAGCTTCAAGTTCACGGACCTCCGTGAAGAGGACGAGTACGAGATCGACGACGAAGCGACAAAGCTCACCGAGGTGATCAACATCGATCCCTTCATCCTGGATCTCCTGACAAAGGTCGATGCAGTCGGCGGAGATGGCTCGGTGCGACCGGTGCCGAGGTCGAGGTCAGAGACCGAGGATGATGCCGGTTCACCCTACGATGCGTCCAAGCTGCTCGACTACATCGTCGAGCCCGGACCTGCCGCGCACAGCGTCGAGCCGGCCAACGAGGTCATCGAATGGCCCTCCGATCTCGGAGATCTGCGAACTCTGATGACCGAAATTCACGTCAGGCCCTTCGCGAGTTCGGGCGAGATCGCTCTTCTGACCCTGAGGTACGCCACCGGGGTCGTGAACCGCGGTGTGTTGTTCGGCGTGACCTCGAAGAACATCACCGGAATCGGTCAGTTCGGCATCGGCAGAAGCGAGGACGACTCTCTGAACGTGACCGACCGGATCCGGCAGGTCCAGATTCCGGTCGACGAGGAGTCGGTGTTTTCGCGAGTCATCGATCGCAGAATTTCCTACCACGGGCGGCTCAGCCAGAGCCCGTGGAACAATTATCTGGTCGACCAGCTCGGAGGTACCGTGCCGCCCGAGGTGATCTTGGCGCCGATCGTGGTCAACCACAAGGTCGCCGCCATTTTCTATGGCGATAGCCTTCCGGGAGGTCACCCGATCACATCGATCCACGGTCTCGAACTGCTGATGATCGAAGCCGGTCTGGCCATCGAGAAATACCTCCTCGTGGAGAAACTCCGAAAAATCGAGCAGAGGCTCAGCGAGGGTGAGGGGCGCCTCACCAACCAGCCACATGACAAGTGAAACCTGCGAGACCTCGGCTTTCAACGAGGTGGGTCGTGCGGGTTCATCAGCTCGGCGAGAGGCTCTCTCTTCACCCACCCTCCAAGAAAACTGATCTGTAACGATTCCCGTTCCTCGCGGTACCCTCATGGGGAGCGCACAACGACCATGACCTTCGAGCAACTCTACGAAACCTACTTCTCAGACGTCTTCCGTTTTGCTCTCTGGCTGACTCGCGACAGGAGTGAAGCCGAAGACGCGGCCTCGGAGACCTTTGTCCGAGCATGGGTCCGTCGGGACCGGCTCCGCACCGCGACGCTGAAAGCCTATTTGCTGGCGATCACCCGCAATATTTTCCTCAACTCTCGAAAGACGTCCAACCACCACGAGGAGCTCTCCAAGGAGCTGCCCGACGGAGCACCTGATCCGCAACGGCAGGCCACCGCGCGCATGGACCTGGACCGCGTCACGGACGCGTTGACACGGTTACCCGAAACGGATCGCCTGGCGCTGGTCCTGAGATCCGAGCAATCCCTTCCTTACGCCGAGATCGGACGCGTTCTCGAAATATCGGAGGGTGCTGCACGGGTCAGGGTGTATCGGGCGCGCCGAAGACTGCTTTCCGAAGCCATGACCCACAAAGGAGGAACATCATGACCGTATCCCGAGAGGTCATTCTCGACCTGCTTCCGCTGTATTTTTCGGACGAAGCAAGCCCGGACACCAAGGCCCTGGTCGAGGAACACCTCGACCGCGATCCGGACCTCGCCAAGCTCGCCAGCCAGTGGAAAGAGCGGCTGCCGGCTTCGCCTCCCGTTCCGGTCGACCAGGAAGCTCAGGCCCTTGCATACAGCGAGGCGAAACGCCAGATTGCGAACCGAGTGATCACGGTGGCTGCCGTCGCGGTGATCGGCACAATGTTAATCGGCGCAGCGGCACTCCTCGGCGCCATGTTTCTGATCGGGATGTGAAGCGAACTGCTCCCGTCCCCGTCCCCGTCCCCGTTCCCGTTCCCGACGCAGCGACAGCGATCAGGTTCAGGAGACAGGTATCAGATACAGCGATCAGGGGCAGGGGCAGGATTCAGGCACAGCAATCAGCGGCAGCAATCAGAATCAGCGACAGATGTCAGGGACAGTGGGCAGTGGGCAGATTCAGTGGCAGACGATACCGACGCCGGCGCTGGTCACTGCCGCTGCTCCGGCCGCTGCATCCTGCCGCTGTCTTCTGCCGCTGATTCCCGTCGCTGATTGCTGTCGCTGTTCCTGCCGCTCGAGGGCGCCGGTTTTTTTTCCGTCCTTCGGGAACTCCTTCGCTACTCGATCCTCTCACTGCGGTGAACGGGGCGGATCCGAAAGGAGAACGCGATGAGCGAAGGACACCAGAGAAGGAGATCAGAAAAGGCCAGGGTCATACCGTATACGGTCTTTGCCGCGATCCTCGCCGTTGGGGCTTTCGGACCGCCGGCGGAGGCTCTCGAATCGAACGCCTGCCAGATCGAAATCCTGGTCGACGGCACGCCCCTCACCGAGTATCCGGCGCGCGGGACCACCTATATCGAAGCGCTTCGCGGCCGCGAGTACGGGGTCCGTCTGACGAATCGAACCGACCGTCGCATCGCGGTGGCGTTGGCCGTGGATGGCCTCAACTCGATCGACGCCAAGACCACCACCGCCAGGCGGGCGAGCAAGTGGGTCCTCGGGCCCCACGAGACCATCACCATCAACGGCTGGCAGACCAGCAGCACCGATGCGCGCCGGTTCTTTTTCACCACCGAGGAACGATCCTACGGGTCGTGGCTCGGCACAACGGACAACCTCGGGGCGATCGAGGCGGTCGTCTACCGCGAAAGAGCCCCAAGGATGACGTTCGGCGACCTCCTGGAGGGACAATCCCGCAAGGCGCCGGCCGCAGCCGATCGCGCCCGTCCCTCGGCACCCGCCGAGCAGCAGTCGGCAGAGAAATCAGCCGCGGACGATCTCGCCGCCACCGGCATCGGACGCCGGATCGACCACCGGGTTCGGCGG
>CBDTWX010000426.1:0-5156 GCA_965364305.1 uncultured Thermoanaerobaculia bacterium | reverse complement strand
TTGAGCGGTCCAGGCATCCGCTCGTCGGGAAGCCCGCGTGGATGCGGGTCGCCTGGCGGACCGCGATGTGGCACCATGTATCGAGATCGAATATTTCCCTGGGAGGGATCATGTCGCGCTTTTTTCAAATCACGTCGCTTTCGATGATAGTCATTGCTCTCGGTTCAGGTGTGGCCCTCGCGCAGGAGTCCGGGCAATCCGCCGCCGGGACCGAGGTCGAGTCAGCAGAGTCCGTCGCCAACCAGGCCATCGCCGAGCTCGCAGCATGGAACACCAAGGAGGCCAAGAAGATCCTCAAGAAGGCGAAGGGCAAGTACGGATCGACGCCCGCATTCCAGACCGCCTGGGCGCTGCTCGAGATTCAGGAAGCCGCCGACGACGACCAGAAGAAGCTCGATCGCAGCGTCACCGACCTCACCAAGGCCGGCAAGATCAAGTCCTTCGAAGCTGTGGCGAGCTACTACGAGGGGGAGATCCTCTATCAGAACGACGAGCGTGACGATGCCGCAAAGGCCTGGCAGACTGCCGCCGAGCGCGCGGCTGAGATGGTCGAAGCGGACAAGAACGATGCAACAGCCCAATTCTATCTCGGTGCGGCGTCCATCCGTCTGAAGGAGTTCGGCGCCGCCAGGAAGGCCCTGAATATCGCCCTACGCGAGGGATTCGACGCCGCCATGGTTCACCACCAGCTCGGACTCTCCCACCTTTTCCAGGAGAAGTGGGCTAAGGCCAAGGAGGAGTTCGACACGGGCCTCGAGATCCGGCCGGACTACGCGCCGATGTACTTCTGGCGAGCCATGGCCTGGGACAAGCTCGGGCGCAAGGACAACATGCTGATCGATCTCGACCAGTATGTGCGGCTCGCCCCAGACGGACCCGACGCCAGCAGAGCGCGAGCCGTCCTCGCGTCGGCGGGAGGCTGAGGCCCGCCCGGACGAGTTTTGAGTGTTTAGTTTTAAGTTTTTGGTTACCGCCCACCCACTCGCCCTCCGTGGGATCACAACGGTTGAACGATGAACGTTTGACCGACGAAACGTTCCGCCCCCCGCCCGGGCTTGTCCTGAGCGAAGCGAACGGATCTATCGTCGGACCCGGGGTCCTCCTCGGTATGACAAATGGTTCGGCTGCTGTCACTGTAACGGACGCTGCTATCTGTCGCTGACCCTGATTCTGTCCCTGCAACTGATTTCTGCCTCTGCCGCTGCTGGTAACCTTCAGTCTCCATTCATCTCACCGAATCCCGGATGAACGCGGATGGGTGGCCTAAAACGGCCGACCAATACCCAGGTAGAACTTCGGCTTGTCAGAGCTGAGTCCTACATTGGCCACGGGCCACGCCACGTCCGCCCATACTGGCCCGATCGGAGTCGACCACCGCACCCCGAGCCCGATACCGACCGAGAGATCGAGATTGGCGTCGCGCCAGCTCTTCCACACCTGACCGATGTCCGCAAAGACCGCCAGCCGCAGCGCGTTCCATACCGGGATTCGCATCTCCTCGTTGAGGATGAAGAGCGCACCGCCGCCCGGCGGCAATATCGGTACGAACGAGCCATCGACCTCGGCGAGGGGTATCACAGAATTGAGATCGAATCCTCGGATCGAGCTCTGGCCGCCGGCGAAAAGCAGCGCGTCGGGGTGAAGGTTGGTGTTTTTGAGCGGTTCGACCACACCGACCCGGACGGACTGCATCCAGGTGGCGTCGGAGTACGGCTCCAACGCGAGACTGTAATTGGTGAGCCAGGTCACGTACTCGAGCTCCGAACCGACGGCGCCCCCGCTCCACCCGAGATCCGAGGTCAGACCCCAACCCGAACGAGGGTCGAAGAGGTTGTCGAAACGGTCGAACACCGTTCGCAATCCCAGCGTGCCCACCTTGAGCCGGGTGTCCAGCGGAAAGAAGTCGCTCGGATCTTTCTCGTAGGTCCGGGTGTCGGTCCACCGGTAGTAGACACCGACCTGGGCACCCGGCTTCAGCCGGTAGGAGGCCTCGAGGGACGCCAGCTTGATGTCCTTGTTCAATATCTCAGGTGCCTCCGGCGCGTCACCGCTCGTGTAACCGACGGTCGTGATGAAGGACAGGCGGCCTCCCGGCACCGGCGGAACAGAACCGATGAGAAAGACCTTCTTTTCGGTCTCGTCCCAGCTCCCGCGCAGGTTCAGACCGATCCCCCGAGCCAGGATGTTGTCGTCCCGCAGGCCGATGGCGGCGCCGAAACCGCGCTCGGTGCTCCACCCGACGCCGACCTCGGTGGCCCAGCGAGCCTTTTCGCTGATCTCGAACTCGAGATCGACCTCTGACGCGCCCCTGTCGACGGTCGCCACGTTGACCCGTTCGATCGGCGCGAAGTTGGCAATCCGCGATGCCGAACGATCGACCTCGGCGTCGGTCAGGACCTCACCCTCGTCGACGGTCACGCCTTTACCAAGCACTTTCTCGCTGACATGGCGCCGGCCGGAAAAGCGCACCTCGCGAACAACCCGCTGCTGCCCCGGATCGAGTTGGATATCCACGACCCATCGGTTTGCCTCGTCGCGACGAACCGTGTTGTCCGCGACGGCATCGCGGTAACCCGCATCGATGTACACGTCGCGGAGATTCCGGGTCGCGGAGTCGATCGCCGGACGATCGAGCGGCACCCCGGGGCGAACGGCGAAATCCGGCTCAACGGATATACCAAGAGGATCACGACCGGTTTGGGTCACCAGATCAACGAACTCCCGCGGCCCGGCATCCACCGCGATGCGAACCTCCGAGGTCTTGTCGTCAACCGGCACCAGCGACACGTCGAGCACGCGCGCCTGGAGATATCCCGCATTCTTCAATGCCCGTTCGACCGTGGCCGAGGCCCAGTCGGGCCGATTCACCATCGTCGCCACCGCCGTCGGAGTGCCGAGGAGACTGACCACCTGTCGCACGGCATCGGTCGGCACACCCTCGAGAACGGGCCCGGTGAGCTCCACCCTGTTTCCGCGGTGCACGTCGACGACAATGACTTCCTGGCGCTTCTCGACCACGACATCGGCATCGACAAATCCCTCGACGGTCAGGTTCCGCTCGACCACGGCGCGCATGTTGTCGAACGCCAGGCTTTCCAGAGGCGGCGGCCGGTAAAGCGCCGTGACCTCACGCCGGACATGCTCGGAAAGCTTGTCGCCCGTGAACTCCGCGGGTCGAAATGGGCCGGTTTCGCAGCTGAAGACCAGGGACGGTAGATGGTCAGGCCCCTCCTGGACCCCTGTGACGTGGGCGTCCTGGTAGCCGAGCTCCGCCAGCGTCCGTTCCATCCTCACCGCGGCCACGAAGAGCAAGAACGGGTCGAAGGGTTGGCCCTTGCGCAGACGGGTCGATTTTTTCAATTTTCGCTTCGAGATCGGCCACTCGCCGTCGAGTCGCAGGCGGTGGATCTCGGGACGTCCGGCATCGGACCGGGCGCCCCCCCACTCGAATCGCTGGAAAACATTGAACCCGGAGCTGTCGTCAACGGTCTCCTGATACCCCTGAAGCGCGAGTCCCTTGAGTCCCTCGATGTTCCACAGCTGGAGCATGGTGGTGCGGTCCTGCACATCGCTCAGATTGGTGGCGAGAAACAGGGCCAGATTTCGACTCAGCCGCTGGCCGACCATGAAGCGTTCGCTGGGGTCCTTTTCGGTCTGAGCCGCGATTTCGGCCGGCCTCAAGGTTTCGTTTTCGAAACCGAGGACGCTGCTGATGCCTTCCGCCAGACCTTTTTTGGCCATCAGAGTCGCATCGAAGGATCCGTCCTCTTCCCCTCCGAGGAGTGTTGTGTCGGTCTCCGGGACAATCTCCAGAACCGGGTCCAACACAGGATCGCCGGTGAACTCGAGACTCCCACGCCGCACAGAGACCTCGTGGCCGGCGAGCCCCAGGACTCCCCCGGGGGCGATCCGCACCTCCCCGCGAACAACCGGCACGGCCGCGGTTCCAGCAATCCGGAGCACATCCCAGTTGGCGGTAAAACGGCCGAGGTTGTTGTCCACGCGAACGCCGGCGCGGCCTCTGACAGTGAGGTCGAGCGCGATGTCATGCAACGGGTCATCACCTGCAAGCTCCGTGCTCGCGCCGCCGAGGACGGCGCTCGCGAGATCGAGCCGTTCGTCCCAGAGGCCGGCAATCAAGGTCAGGTCACCCGCGATCAGGGCCATCTTCTCGGGATGCGGTTCGAGCGCCAGGTGACCGTCCCACTTGGTGAGGATTCCGGCGGTGTAGGCCGTCACCCCTTCAAGCTCGAGAATCACGCCCTGGCCGGTCACCGGATTCCAGGCGCCGCCGATCGTGATCCCCCCACGGTTGACCACGGCACTTCCGTCAAGATCGCTGATGACCCCATTTTCGAGCTTTGCAGTGAGCTGCAGGCCCCTGACCTCGAGCGGTGGGTCACGCATCACCATCGCTCCGTCACCGTGGTCGATGGTGATGACTCCGCGGATCGATTCAAACGATGTCGAGACGGAAGCCGGAGCCTCGAGATCAGCGACGATTGTCAATGGACCGTCGACCGAGACCGGGAGCGGCGCCATTCGGACCACTTTGGGAGAGAGCTCGGCGCGGACCTTGCCTGTGACGACCTCGGCCAGCGGGTCGTATTTTGCCTCCGCTTCGATGCGGCTCCCCAGACCCGTCAGAACGACCGGAGGCACCTCGAGCCGCTTGCCGTCCAGCGTCAGGGTCAGAGGTCCCTCGGCCGTCAGCTCACCTGAGGCGTGTCGAACCCTGAAGCCGAGCGCCTCGACCAATACAAAAGGGGTATCGGGCTCCTTAGGATCCCATGAAACCTCTGCGCGCAGATCGCTCGCCAACTCGACACCGACCTCTGGAATGCCGAAAAACGAGCGCAGTGGTTCGGACCGAAATCCTCGGCTTTCGAGGGAGGCCCGGACCGCTCCACCCGGTGCGTCGGGCCACAGCCACTCCGGCCTTTCCAGATCTCCCAAAGGGATTGTGGCCTCTGCAACCAGGGCGCCGGCCACGGTTTGAGTTTCCTTGGACGCCACACGAAGCAGACCATTTTCGAGAGCCGCCTCGATATCCAGCCGTTTGAGCGGCGCGTTCTCGCCGGACGGGAACCACGTCAGAGAGAGAGATCCCTCAGGGCGTGCCAACCTACCGCCGAATCCCAACCGTCCTTCGAGAC
>CBDTWX010000425.1:0-5161 GCA_965364305.1 uncultured Thermoanaerobaculia bacterium | reverse complement strand
GGTCATCGACCCCGGCGAGGAGGGCGCGCTGATTGCCGAGCGAGTCAGCGTGAGCGGTCTTCGGCCGACCATGATCCTCCACACCCACGGTCATCTCGACCACGTGGGCGGCACCGCGGAGACCCACCGTCTGCTTGGTGGTGCGCTGCCGATCGGGCTGCATCCCGACGAGATCGAGCTCTACCGCAACGCTCCCCTGCAGGCGCGGATGTTCGGAATCGAGGTGGATGCGCCTCCGGAGCCCGACCTGATGCTTCGACACGGCGACACTCTGTGCGTTGGGGGCCTCGAGCTGGAGGTGCGACACACGCCTGGTCACTCACCGGGCGGCGTTTGTTTCAACGTCAAGCGCGCGGGAGGACCATTGGTGGTGGTGGGCGATGTGCTCTTTGCGGGTTCGATCGGTCGGACCGATCTGATGGGCGGTTCCTTCCAGGTGCTCGAGCGCTCGATTCGCGAGCAGCTCTACGACTTGCCCGACGAGACCCGGGTCATCTGCGGTCACGGACCGGAGACCACGATCGGGCGTGAGAAGGCGACAAATCCCTTTGTGTCAGGTTGAGGTCGCCGAAATACAGCGTGACGTCTTGCGTCGGCGTGTGAGGTGCCATCCCTCACATTGTTTGCCCTGGTACTCTCAAGGGGCTAGCGCCCTCAATGCAAACAATGTGAGGAGTGGCACCGGTGTCGTCGACGCCTCTTCGCGCACCTCGTTGTAGCGAAGAGCGGCACCTGTGTCGTCGACGCGTCAATGTGCGCCTCGTTGGCTAGAACCTATATGCGACGCCGACCGTGAACGAAAAGGTGTTGAAGTCAAAAGTCGCGGTGTCGCTGGTCGGGTCCTCCGGCTGATCGACCTCGAGGTCTGTCCAGATGTAGCGGAGCCCGCCGACGGCCGCCCAGGCGCTGTTCGCGCCGAATGCGATCTCGAGGCCGGCCTTGACGGAGTAGCCGAGGTCGTTGCCAACACTGAGGGTCAGGGAATCTCCGTCTGGTTCAACGTAGTCAAGGTTTCCGTAATTCATGCTGGCGATTCCGGCGCCCAGGAAGAAGTCGAAGTACTGGCTGTTGGGCGTCAGGTGGAGGTCGAGGTCGAGGGTGACGGCGGTCGTCGACATCGAGTCGCTGAGGATGATGTCGCCAAAACCTGGAACGTCCTCGGCGATCAGCTCGATTGCGGGACTCGCCTGCATGTAGCCCAGCTCGACGCCGATGAGGCTGCTGAACTGGTACTCGAGGCTGGCGCCGAAACCGAGATCACTGTCGGCCCTGACCCGAACCTCGTCGGGGTTCTCAGCGGGCACGATCACATCGAGGTCTGGGTCGAAGCCGGCGGCAAAGACCCTGAGGTGCCAGCCCTTTTCGGCGGCCCCGGCCGGGATGGCGAGCGCCAGGCAGACGAAAAGAGTTCCGAAAACACGTGTTGTGCGTTTCATGATTGCCTCCAATCTCGTTCTGAAGAGCTCATCTCTTCCACCCGGTAACGCGGATTGGGGTTGAAAAACCCGCAATTCTGCAACGGTGCCGGCGTTCCTGCGTATCAGTCGGTGGGACGACGGCGCCGGTGGTGACGGATCTTTCGGAAATATTCGGGTTTCGTCGCCACCAACGGAGGCTTGATTGACCAGCGGCCCCACACGGCAGGTGACGGAGATCGTCTCCCGGTTGAGCGGGGGAGGTGATGTCGACCCGGCAACCGCGGAGAAGCTCTTCCCCGTCGTGTATGAGGAGTTGCGCAGGCTCGCCGCGGGCTACATGAGCCGAGAGACTCCGGGTCACACGCTGCAACCGACGGCCCTCGTGCACGAGGCCTACCTCAAGCTGGTGGATCAGACGCGAGTCGACTGGAAAGGAAAAACTCACTTCTTTGCGGTGGGCGCGAGGGTCATGCAGCGCTTGCTGGTCGACCACGCGCGCGGTCGAGGGGCGCAGAAGAGAGGCGCCGGGTGGAAAAGCGTGACTCTGTCCGAGGCGCTCGACCCCCTGGCGGGCGAGGTGCTCGACCCGGAGCAGCTGCTCGATCTCAACGCGGCGGTGGAGGAGCTGGCCGAGATCGACGAGCGCGAGGCCAAGGTTGTGACCCTGCGCTTCTTTGGTGGTTTGACTGTAGATCAGGTGGCCGAGGTCCTCGGGGTCTCGAAACGAACGGTTGAAAATGATTGGCGCCACGCCCAGGCGTGGCTCCGGCTCAAGCTGTCACGGGGCAAACCGCGATGAGCCCGGAGCGGCACCTCCGGGCCAAGGAGATTTTCCTGGCCGCCTGCGAGCTGCCACTGGAGAAGCGCGCTGCATACCTCGACGAGGTGTGCGGACCTGATGCTCCTCTTCGGCGTGAGGTGGACGACCTCTTGGGCTTCGACCAGCCCACCTCGGAATCGTCGACGGAGCACCACCCCCCCGAACGGATCGGCGCCTTTCACCTTCTCCAGAAGCTCGGAGAGGGCGGCATGGGCGAGGTGTGGGAGGCCGAGCAGGAAGGACCGGTGCGCCGACGAGTCGCCTTCAAGGTCATCAAATGGGGGATGGACACCAAGGAGGTGCTGGCGCGTTTCGAGTCGGAACGGCAGGCGTTGGCGTTGATGAACCACCCCAACATCGCCAAGGCCTACGAGGCGGGTTCGACCGACGAGGGCCGTCCCTTCTTCGTCATGGAGTATGTCCGCGGCATCCCGCTGACCGACTACTGCGACAGCCAACGATTGAGCACCAGAGAGCGTCTTCTGCTGTTCGTTCAGGTCTGTGAGGGTGTGCAGCACGCCCACCAGAAGGGCATCATCCATCGCGACCTCAAGCCGTCGAACATCCTGGTGGCGGTCGAGGACGGTCGGCCGGTGCCGAAGATCATCGACTTCGGGGTCGCCAAGGCGACCTCGCAGCGGCTCACCGAACGCACCCTCTTCACCGAGCTCGGACAGTGGATCGGCACCCCCGAGTACATGAGCCCGGAACAGGCCGAGCTCACGGGGCTCGACGTCGATACCCGCTCTGATGTCTACTCACTGGGCGTTGTCCTCTATGAGCTGTTGGCCGGTACGCAACCCTTCGATGCGAGGGAGCTGCGCACCGCGGGTTTCGACGAGATGCGACGCAGGATCCGCGAGGAGGAGCCGCCCAAACCGAGCACCAAGGTCTCGAGTCTGGGTGACGCCTCGAAGGTTGCCGCCGAGCGACGCCGCACTGACAGTCACGGGTTGGCGCGGACGCTGCGCGGCGATCTCGACTGGATCGTGATGCGGGCGATGGAGAAGGACCGAACGCGCCGCTACAGCTCGCCGTCAGATCTCGCAACCGATGTCGGGCGATACCTGCGCAACCAACCGGTCGAAGCGAGCCCGCCGAGCACGATCTACCGGGTGAGGAAGTTCATCCGTCGGCACCGGGTCGGGGTGGCGGCGGGGCTGATGGTTGTCGCGGCTCTGATCGCCGGTGTTGTCGGTACGACGATCGGTGTCATCCGGGCGCGCACCGAGGCCGAGACTGCCCGCAAGGTCTCTGAGCTGCTGGTCGGAGTGTTTGCCGACTTTGACGCCGCTGCGCAGATCGGGGGCCTTTCGTCGCCGGCAGCGGTACTTGACCGCGGCGCTGAACGAGCCATGGGCGAGCTCGCAGACCAACCGTTGATTCAGGCCCAACTGATGAACATTCTCGGAAACGCCTACCGGAACCTCGGCCAGTTCGACGCGGCGAGGCCGCTGCTCGAACAATCGCTCAGCCTGCGCGAGCAGCACCTCGGCGAGATCCACCCCGAGGTCGGCGACAGCTGTGTGTCCAGCGGTTGGCTGGCTTTTCAGACAGCCGATTTCGAGCCGGCCCGTGAGTTCTTCCAACGTGCGGTGACGATCTACGAGCGGGTGCTGGGGCCCGACCACCCGGCGGTGGCCTCGAGCCTCGGCTTTGTCGGGTGGGTCGATTGGCGGACCGGTGACTACGAAGCTGCGCGTGGGGCCTTCGAACGCTCGCTCGAGATCTTTCGGGCAAACGGTCTCGAGGACGACCCGGTCGTCGTCAACACCAACTACCCATACGCTTTGATGCTGATGGACATGGCGGATTACAGGGCCGCGCAACCGCTACTCGAACACACACTGGCCGTCTACGAGGAAAGTTTCGGGCCCAACCACACCGTTGTCGGCAGTCTCTACATCGAGCTCGGTCGTTGCTTTCAGGAAACTCTCCGGTATGACGAGGCGAGGCCCCTGTTCGAGCGTTCGCTCGAGATCATGGAAAACGCTCTCGGGGCCGACCACCCCCACCTCATGGCACCGCTGACCAAGCTGGCGATGCTCGACCGGGAGGGCAAGGACTATGATTCGGCCGGTCCGCGATTCGAACGCGCGATTGCGATCGGTGAGCGCCGGTTGGGGCCGAATCATCCGAACCTGGTTTGGACCTTGGGGCCCTACGCCTTGCTGTTGCTCAACCGCGGTGACGTGGAGGATGCCCGTGCCACGCTCGACAGGGCACTCGAGATTGCCGAGATGGCATACGGTCAAAGCCACCTGGATATCGCACGAACGATTGAACTCTTCGGCTTTCACTACTACCAAAAACACGAGTACGACGAGGCCCTGCACTGGTATCAACGTGGGCTCGAAATGAGGGTGGAGATCTTTGGCCCAGGGCACGCGGCCAACGGCTGGAATCTTTACGACCAGGCCTGCCTCCTGGCGCTCGATGGCAACTCAACCGGCGCCCTCGAAACCCTGCGTCTCGCCCTCGACACCGGATGGGCGAATGCCAGGATCGAGAAGGATGACGACCTCGACACCCTGCGCGAGCTCCGGGAGTTCCAGGAGATCATTGAAGAGGTGCGGTCTCGGCTGTAGTCCGATCACTCACCCGATACTCGATACTCGATTCTGGATACTCGATCCACCCACCCGCCCAGCGTTATGCGCTTCTTGCTTCGACGTGCGAGGTGCCACTCGTCGCATTGTTCGCCCGCAGCGCGTTTCTTGATCCACAAGGAACAGATTCGAACAATGCGACGGGTGGCACCTGTGTCTTCTGGCTCATCCGGGAAAACGTGAGGTCGCGAGAGGTGGAGAGACAGCGATCAGGGGCAGGAATCAGATACAGCGTCAGGTGTCAGATGCAGGATTCAGAATCAGTGACGGTGTCAGCGTCAACGAGAGCCTTCAGGGGCAGTGGTCAGAGTGTG
>CBDTWX010000424.1:0-5183 GCA_965364305.1 uncultured Thermoanaerobaculia bacterium | reverse complement strand
CACGTCCTGGCACAGCCACGACACACCCTCGCGAAAGCGATCGCGGACCCGAAATAACTGCCCGACGGGCTCGAGCGCCGCGTGCCGGAGGTCGCCCGGCAGCTCGCGGATGCTGCCGGCGGGGTAGACTCCGCGGCGCGCTCGGTCGAGCAAAGCCGAGTCGGCGTCGCTGGCTACCACCACGAGCCGCAGCCCGGGAAAGCAGTCGGCGAGGCGAACCGTCCACAGCATGGTCAAGGTGTACGCTTCCTCGCCGGAAGCGCACCCGCAGCTCCAGGCTCGCAGTTGGTCATCCCCCCGCCCCCGCGCCGCCGATGCAAGGGCTGGTAGCACCTCGGCCTCCAGCGCCTCGAAGACCCCGCGGTCTCGGTAGAAGCGGGAGATGGTGATCCGGCACATGGCGTCGAGGTGCGACCACTCGTCGGCGTGTGTCTCCAGGTACCGCTGGTAGGCATCGAGATCGTCGAGGCCGAGGAAAGTCAGCCTCCTTCGGATTCGTTTGCAGACCTGCGACCGCACCTTTCGAAAACCCGGCCACCGCATATGGAGCCGCGGCAAACACCACTGCAGGAATTCGACGCAATCGGCCTGTCGCATCTCCGAGCCTCGATCAGCAGCTGAATTGTATCGTCGGTCGCGTGGGCGCCGGCGCTTGCATTGACGGAAATCCGTAGATACCCATCCTAGCCGTACCGAAGGATCAGCAACCTGGGTGCCGCTGATCACAACTTTACAGCCCAGGTACGGTCTTCATTCAGAATGAGAGGACGTGATCAGGCACCCATTGGCACCGTGCGAAATCGCGCCAACTCTCCATAACCCGGCCGTCTCCGGCCCGTAGTATTAGGATGTCGATCGGCCCTTTCGTATTGTGTTTTCTCAGGTAGCTACCCGGTATTTCGTTGCGGCAGGTCGGCCCCGTCGAGATCAAAAGGAGTTGTGGTGATGAATTTTCGGTGCCCCGGCCGTGCAGCTGCGTCCTCGATCGCGTTCTTTCTGGTTTTCGGCCTGGCGATCGCTCCGGCATCGCCGGCATCCTGCGCCGAGATCCATCGGATTGCAGGCGAAGGGGACCTCGAGGCGGTCAAGAAGGCGATCGCCGAGGATCCGGAGCTTGTTCACGCGCGAGGCGAAAACGACCAGACTCCGCTCTTCTTTGCCGGATCCGGCAATCACCTCGCGGTCATGAAATTCCTCATCGCCAGCGGCGCGGATGTCAACGCCGGGGACGAGTATCTGGACACCCCACTGCACATGATGGCGTACAAGAACCTCACGGGCCCGATGAAGGTCCTGCTGGAGAGTGGAGCGAGGATCAACGCCCGCAACCATGGAGAGCAGACCCCGCTCCATTACGCCGCAATGGCCGACCGCAGCGAAGCGGTTGCCCTGCTGGTCGAGGCGGGGGCCGACCTCGATCTCAAGGACGACTACGGCCGCACGCCGTTGGTCCTCTGCGCGCGGGAGCGCGGTGGTCCTCAAACCATCAAGATCCTACTCGAGGCAGGCGCGAATCTGAATCTCGAAGACAAGTACAACGACGACGCCTTGGATCTGGCGGCCTGGCGGGGCAAGGAGGAGGTGGTCAACCTGCTCCTCGATGCCGGTGCCAAGTTGCCCGCCGGCGGGCCGGCTTCGAATGAGCTCTTCGAGGAGTCTGCCTCCCACGGCCTGGAGAGGCTTTTTGACGCACTCATCGAGGCCGGCGGAGACCCGGGCTTCGCGCTTCCCGACGGCCGGTCGCTGATGCATGCGGCGGCCGCCGGTGGGTCGGTCGAGATCGTGCAGGGGCTGGCCTCGCGGGGCATCGAGATCGACCAACCGGATCTGCTCGGCTGGAGGCCCCTCCACTATGCGGCCCGCGATGGCCGTGCCGGGTGTGTCGAGTGGTTGGTGAAGAAGAACGTGGAGATCAACTCGAGAACCTTGATGGGCGAGACCGCATACAACATCTCCGTGGAGCGGGAGATGAACTCGGTCAGCACGGTGTTGAAGGCCGCGGGGGCGGATACCGGACCTGTTCGCTTCCCCGTCGTGAAGGGTCCATATCTCGGGCAAGAGCCGCCGGGCGAGACACCGAAGAGATTCGCGGTCGGGATCGTCTCGTCGGTCTGGGGCCTGCACAGCACGGTGACCTTTTCTCCGGCCGGCGATATGGCGCTCTGGGCGCCGATGGTGGAGTACCCCGGGGAAATCTACTCGAAAGGCACCATCATGATGTCCCGGCACCATCAGGGTCGCTGGACCAGGCCCGAGTGGGCTCCGTTCCTGCTCGGTGATCGCGGCGACGTGGGGTTCTTCGCCCCGGACGGAGGGCGGGTCTACTTTCTTTCGAGACGAACCCTGGCCGAGGAGCCCGAGGGGAGAAGGGAAAGAATCTGGTACGCCGACCGCACGACGGACGGGTGGGCTGCCCCGCGTCTCGTCGATCCGGTCGTCAACGACTTTCCACAGCACTGGCAATTTTCGGTCGATGGCCGGCACGCTATCTACTTCAGCTCCAACCTCCCCGAGGGACAGGGCCAGGGGGACATCTACCGATCGGTCATGAGCGAAGGAAAGTGGCAGCGACCGGTCAACCTCGGACCCCCGGTCAACACGCCGGGCGAGGAGGCCACTCCATTCATCTCTCCCGACGGCAGCTACCTGATTTTCCAACGAGAGGGAGATCTCTTTCTTTCCTTTGCAACCGCGGACGGCGGGTGGAGCGCGCCGGAGGAGCTCGACCCGGCGATCAACTCCTCATCGCGAGAGCTCTGCCCGTTCGTCTCGGCGGACGGCAAGTACCTCTTTTTCAACAGCAACCGTGACGGCTCGAGCCACGCCTACTGGGTGTCGGCCGGCTTCATCGAAGAAAAGAGGCCGCAGGGCACGACCCGAGAGGACACCGATTCCAGCGCCGGTGATGAATCCCCGGGCGGCCATTCGGAGTGACGCACGATTTTGCACATGTCCGGCGCCGAGGGTGCAACGTGAGCCTAAAAGATATGTGGGCGGGGATAAACCCCGCCCCAACGGAAAATATGGCAGGGGAGGGGTTTATCCCCTCCCATCGAATACCTCTCCACAGTCTTTCATCGCCTCATGCCCGTGTGACAAAACAATAAGTGTGGAAGTGTGTACGTGGCACCCATTGAGATGTGACGCCCCGATTATTCGGGTCGGTACTTGGGGATTCTCTTGAGCCGGATGACCTCAATCCCGCCCGGCGCGTCGGCGACGTAGGCATACTTTCCGGACACGACAACGCTTGCGGGTGTGCCCGGTGTTGCGACCGAGTCGACCTGGACCGGCGCCGCCGGGTCGCTCACGTCGATCATCAAGAGATCGGCGGCGGGCCCGTCCGCAACCAGGACATAGTGGCCAACCGCGGCCAAGCCGGTCGCTGCCATGGGCGTGTCGAAGCTGCCCAACTCGCTGGGCCACCGCGGGTAGGACACGTCGATCAACCTCAGCCCGGACCAGCCGTCGGCCACCGCGGCGACGTCATCAATAACGATGACGTCGGTGGCGTCCCCCGGGGTGTCCAGCGATGCGAGTTCTGCGGGTGCCGCTGGGTCGCTGACGTCGATGATCCGGAGACCCGAGAATCCGTCCGCCAGGAATACGAGATCGCCGACCACCGAGATTCGGCTGGCGATGCCCGGGGTGTCGATTGATCCCGCGATGAGTGGCTGCGAAGGCGACCCCACATCGATGACGGCGAGACCTGCCCCACCATCCGCTACGTACACGAATTCGCCCGACACCGCGAGCCCCCGCGCGTCACCGAGAGTCTCCACGGAGCCAACTCGCTCGAGCGCCGCCGGGTCGCTCACATCGAAGATATCGACGCCGAACGAGTCCGCGACAGCGGCATATTTGTTGAAGAGCGTCACCGCCGCCGCGGGGCCCGTCGTCTCGAAGAAATCGACCTCGATCGGAGCGGTGGGCTGGCCAAAATCGACCACGCGAAGCCCCGTCATGGACGCGACGTAGACCAACTCGCCCGCAGCCGCGAGATTCATCGCTGCTCCGGCGACCTCCACGGCACCGACCTCGACCATGATCGGTCGAACACCGACGTCGATGATCCGCACCCCCCGATAGCCGTCCGCTGCAAAGGCGTACCCGTTTCTGAAGGCGATCCCGACAGCCCAGCCAGGCGTGTTGAACTCGGCGACCATCACCGGTTGCGTCGGATCGCTGACGTCGATGACCCGGAGCCCGGAGAAGTCCACCATATAGGCCTCGGACCCCTCGAGGTCGATCCCCATAAACGTTCCCCGATAGGTCCCGCAGGTGCCGATCAGCGTCGGCGACGAAGGCGTCGAAACATCCATCACCAGCAGGCCTTGAGCGTCCGCCAGATACGCCAGATTGCCCTCGATCTCGAGATCCCTTGTTTCGCCGTAGCCATCGTAAACGCCAACCTCGACCGGCGCGGTGGGATCGCTGACGTCGATGATTCGCAAGCCGGCATAGCCGTCGGCGACAAACACCAGTTGACCCGAGACCGCCACGCCATGAGCTTCGCCGGGAGTGTCGATGCCACCCACGACGATTGGATCTTCCGGGATCGACACATCGATCAGATGGAGTCCTTCGGTCCAGGCCGCGACATAGGCCATCCCGTCAGCAACCGCGACTGCGTGGGCCCTGCCGGTGAGGTCGAGGAAACCGACTTCCACGGGTGAAGAGGCCTGGCTGACGTCGATCACGCGGAGCCCCGCCCCGTCGGCGGCCACGAACGCGATACCGTCGACCACCTCGATGCTCTGGACAACCCCTGGTAGGGCGACCTCGCCCACCAGCACCGGCAAATAAGGATCGGACACCTCCGCGACCTGCATCACCGTGGCGCTGCCGAAAAAGATGTGGTCCCCGGACTCGGCGACCGTGAGGGTCGGTCCGTATGGATCGCGACCCACCGGGTCGAGGTGGCCGGGAGCCGCGTCAACGACCTGGATCGTTCCGGCACCGAGGACTGCCGCAAACCGAAGCAGGCTCATACAGCGTCGAACCAGGGAACTCGAGCACATCGCTGCCTCCCCAACAAAAACCTTCGCGTTCGTGAGTATATTCAGATCTCGAGAAAAATTACCCGCCACATGGAAAGTTGTCAAGAAGGTTAACAGAATTGATTCTCGTTCTTCTCACTCCGCCTGGCGGGCCCCCGACGAAGCGTCCACCATGCGTGCCAC